>DOBW01000027.1 GCA_003504035.1 Rhodospirillaceae bacterium
ATGACCTTCCACCTTCAGTTCCCTATTATCTTTTTGGCGACTATATCGGCATCTTTGCTTTCAGATCAAGTCTAGAACCCAAAATTGTTCTGATTAGCTCTCCAACAATCTCTTCTGTCTATAAAATTCAGTTCGATGAAACATGGGACATGGCCGACATTCCTCCCAAGGAGAGAAAAGCATGATCTCTCCCATAAAAAAAACCTTTGCGCCAAAAAGAAAAGTTTATGATGAAATTTTCTTTGAAGATGCACTTAGCCTTTTCTTAGGCTTAGAATCCGGCCATGTCGGAAAATATATTTATGAAGATTCCACTCCGCCCAAAGAAAACAAAACCTCCCATGACTATCTTTGGCATAACGTCATTAAGCAAGAGAACCCTTCCTATTATATGCCAAAAGCTGATAACGAGCTTCTTGAACAGGCGTTGCTATCAATAGCCGCGCTTATTCCAAACAAAACACCTATTGTTGATTTTGGCATCGNNCCCTTTCTAAAAAAACTTTCTAGTTCTTCTTACACTGGAATCGATTTCTGCAAAGATTATCTTAAGGCAATTAAATCTATCTCCGATGCGCCGGATCTTCCTAAGATGCAAATTCTTGAAATGGATTTTTTTAATCCGCAAAGAACGAACATTTCTCTGGAGCCTTCCCTCGGCATCATGACCTGTGGAACAATTGGGAACATCTACGGCTCTCTCAGAGACAAAGCCGTAAATGTTAACCTCGTACGCTCGCTCAAAAAAGTGTCTTCCCTAACAAAGAATGGTTGGCTTTTGCTTTCTCTTGATACAAATCAGGAAAAAGAATCCTTAATGCAGGGCTACGCAACACAGCTTATGTCACAGCTTTTCTTAACTGTATTTCACCGCATCAACAAAGAACTTCCTGTCCAAGGATTTGACCCATCATTATTCAAATATGTTCCTGAATGGCGGCCTGAGATTCAACTATTTGCTCATGTCGCAGAAGCAACTGAGTCACAAGATTTTACACTCGGTAATTATCAAGTTCATATTGAGCGCGGAGAAAAATTTCATCTTCTCAATTCATACAAGTTCAAACAGAACTTTTTTGAAGCTTGTTGTGATAAAGCTAATTTGGATATTCTCAATGTCTGGCATCACACAAGCCCAATGAAACTTTATCTCCTAAAAGATAGAGCCAATCCCCATTTTGCTTATAAAGTAAAAAGCGTTAAGTGCCCCGCCCTACTCTCCGCCCTTGCCTCGGTGGACACAGGGAATACCGCTCTCGATGAGCAGCTTACATAAACGGCTAACATCATCAGGACGGGAACATCCCATCATACGCACCGCAAAACGTGGGGTACCACCAGGCACTGAAACTTCAGGCAAAACAACAGCTCTTAAATCACCACCAGACTTCTTGATCTTCGAATGAAGTTTTTGGATTTGCTCAATCGCCAAGGCCTCTGTCGCGTAAGTGCCCAACTCGGCATAAGCCGCAGGAGAAACCTTAATCTCTGCGCGTTCACGGCGATAATAGGCCATTACCTCCGCCACTTTTTCAGGCAAAAGATCCAATCGCGCGACGCGCTCGGCATCTATATCCATTCCTGCCAAACCATAAGCAAGAGCCAGATTCTGGCGCAGCGCAGCAGAAGCCTCAGGCGCATTCATCACAGGTTCTAAAATCCGGATCGCACGGTCATAACGGCGCGAAAGAATATGCGAGTACGCCATATTATTCAAAAGCGTGAGATTATCAGGATCGGCACCCAGTGCTTTTTCATATTGATTTTGCGCTGCAGCATGCTCACCCAAATAATCAAGCGCTACTGCCAAACCACCACGCGCCTTGGCATCATCGCTATCAATTTCAAGTGCCTTCAAAAACTGCAGACGCGCCTCGGCAGGACGCTCCATGGAAATAAGCAGCTTTCCGTAAAGCCGGCGCAATTCTCCATTTTCTGGCTGTGTTTTCAGACTTTCAAAATAAACGTCTTCGGCTGAGTTCTTATCACCCCACTGCACGAGTGTCTTTCCCAGTTTTTTGATAATGGCAACATTGTCTGGATCAGCCACAAGCGCACGCGAATAAAAATCCATAGCGCCTCCAAGCTTTCCTTTTTGACGCAAATGATCGCCAAGACGTACCATTTGCTCAGCAGATGAGCCAGAATCGGGCGTGGAGGAGCAAGCCGCCAGCACCAAAGGGATCAGGAAAACCAGAGAACGAAAAGGGTGAGACAGCATAAAAGCCCCCAAAAGAGGAAAATAAGGACAGAAAAACGCCCCAAGGAAGAGAGCGCGATTATGCCACATTTTAACCCCAGCACAAACCCCGTTTAACTAATTGTTATCGTGTGTTCATTAAGATAGCGGCCATGTCTGAAACAGAAGCACAACCACCCTCTTCTCGCATTATGCAAGAACTTCCCCGCCTGATCGAACGCATGCACAGGCGCTTTCTTGACGTAGTCCGTTTGGAGATGTGGCGCGAAGATGTGCGCGACATCAGTCCTGTTCAAATCATGATGCTTTCCAACATCGGTGACGAGGATATCTCTGTCCGCGATTTGATCGAGCGCGGTTATTATCTGGGGTCTAATGCGTCCTATAATTTAAAGCAACTTGTCGATGGTGAATATGTAGAGCGGCGCACATCAAAACGTGACAGACGCTCAGCCCATTTGCGGGTCACAGACAAAGGACAAGAAGTTTTGAAAAAACTTGCCGCACTTGAAACACGCTGGGCAGAACCTATTTTGAATGTTGAAAACAAAGAAGCTATTGAAACAACGCACATGATCCTACGCCGCCTTGAGCGCTGCTGGTCAGACGCCGTGCGCTTTGCAGACTCTCCACCTGAGATGAGCGGAAAATAGGGTTTTCCCCACAACCGGCCCCATAAAACAGCAAATATATCCCTTATCCGAAAAAGTGAATTGGTTAATTCCGCTACCAACGTCTTTGATTCATTTTTTTTGAACAATTCTAAGCATGAAAGTTTTTTTGCGCTTCCAAACAAGTTGATTTCCGCATAAAAGGAGCATCATAAAAAGAACTTTTTAGCCTTAACCTTCTTCAGCAGGAAGATTACCATCGTGCCTTTAGCTATCAGAAAAGAAACAGGGTTTAAGAAGTCAGCCGCCAAAATTCTTTGCGTTCCATCTGCACACACACAAAACATAGCGCCACCCCAAATCCACACGCAACTTCGTATTGCCGTTTCAGCAGATCTTCTTTTTAAAATGCCTGATGGTTATTTAAAAAGTTATTTCCCTAAAGGTGCCGCTTTTCCTCTTACCTCTAAATTGATGAGTTTTAATGAAAAGGGAAATCCACTTGTTTCACTGACTGTTTTTTCACCTTCTTCGAATGGAACCGCCGCGCGCGTTCAAGCATCACTTGATGAACATGGATTAAAGGAAAGAACGTACGGACGAATTATCACGGGTCTATATGGGAAAAAAGCCAACCGCGTTTTGGCCCGAAAAAAAAGAAAACTAAATCCTTACGATCTCATTCTCTCCTCAAACCTAGGAGATGTTAAAACGGCCCTCTCTCGCGGCCTTTCCGCCGCACATGTAGATGCATCGCATCCAATTCAAGATAATGAAAAAAAAACCCTCAGAATTGCCCTCGATTTTGACCGCTGCAGCGGCATTGATTATGTCAAAGGTGAAGGAGAATATTTCTCTGTTGAAGGCGAGGAATTTGCACAAAGGATCCTTCGCCGTACGGGCGATAAAGATAAAGCCCTCACAGAAATCTGGGCGCGAGATAAAGCTTTATTAGATAAACCGTGCCATCCAGGACCTCTTTGGCCCTTTCTCGTCAAGATCATCGCCCTACGTGATGCCCTGAACAAAGCCCCCCATCTTGGCAAAGTAGAGATCTCTCTTGTGACAGCGCGTCAATATGAATCTCGTCAAAGAGTCGAGGAAACCTTTAAACATTGGGAAAACCAACCCGACAATCTGAAATCAACACACTGGTCTCCTAAAGGACCTATTGTAGAAAATCTTGAAGCGGACATGTTTTGTGATGATTCGCTTCATCATATCAAATCAACGCAAGAGTGTAGCCCCTCCACACTGGCAGGTCATACGCCTTGGATACCCAGTCACGTCAGCCGCCTGAAACGCTGTTATAACAAAGGAATGGTGCTCTAGATTTGGGCTCTCAGCCCCCCTTTGTTAACCTTTTAAAATAATTCTAAGATGAAAGTTTTTATTCTCTTCCATTTTAGGTGATTCCCGCATACAAGAAGCTTTTAGAGAAGTTGTTTTTAATCCGACGCCATTTACAGGACATTTACAGCCGTGTCGTTAGCTCTAAAAAAACCGCCTGAGTTTATAGAATCAGATTTTTTTTCTGGTCCCCATTTAATTCTCCCCAAATCAAAATCTTCAATTCACTATCCAAAAATTCGCATTGCCGTTTCATTGGATGCTATATTTGATCTGTCAAAAGAAGTCCTTGTTCGCAAAGAACATGGAGAGAAAGCTATTCGCAAATATATGTGGGAGCATAAGAACTCTCCTTTTTCTAAAGGCGCCGCTTTTGCCTTCCTTTCCAAATTAATGGATTTCAATAAAACAGGCAAAAAACTTGTTTCGCTTACCGTAATTTCCGACTTATCTAAAGAAACATCACGGCGCGCCCAGTTTTCTCTTACAGCCCACAATTTGACAGCAAACGCACCAAAAAAGATCATAAAAGATTTATATGGAGACGAGGCCTCAAATGTCTTTACATGTGAAGAAGATCTAAAACTCTTCGATCTCATCCTTTCTACAAACATGTTGGATGTTAAAACAGCTTTATCCTGTGGGCTTTCCGCCGGACATGTAAATCCTGCATGGATTCCAAAAGAAGGAAACAGCCCCTTTCATCCTGTTTTTGATTTTGATCGTTGCATCGCCTTCGCTTCTGGCGAGAAGGAAAGTGAATTTCATATCGATGAACCAACCTTTTCGAAAGAAACTGTAAAAGGTCCTGATGATATTGAAGGCTTATCAAAAGTTAGAGCCCGCGAAAAATCTCTTATGAACGTTCCTGCTAAACCTGCCTCCGTTGCGCCCTTCTTTCTTAAACTTTGTGCTCTGCGTGAAATTGTCAACAAAGACCCAAAACTGGGCAACATGCTCCTTTCTGTCGTGACAGCACGCAGCGCTGAATCTTTTGAAAGAGCAAAAAAGAACATTTTTGCCTGGGCAGGAAAACTTGACCATATAGAATCGTCAGGATGGAATTCAAAAGGCGATATTCTGGAAAGAATTGGTGCTACATCCTTTTTTGATGATGGAAAAAACAATGTTAAGGACGCGCAAGAAAAAAGTCCAAAAACATTTTCCGTTCATACCCCTTGGCAACCAAAACAAATCCAGTGCCTCGCCGCACCTTATGGTATAACCTGCCCACTATAGGATCCCTCGCCAATCAGCATCAACACTTGGCCGCGCTTCAGGTTTCTTAATAATTTCTGCCGCTGCACGCGCAGCAAGAGCAAGTTTTTCTTCAAGCGGCAAGCCCATCACCTGACCTTTTAGAAAACCTGCCAAAAACTGATCCCCCGCACCCAGTGAGCTGACAAACCCGTCACCCTTATAAGCCTTCACATGCTTTTCCGTTGTCCCTTGTCGCGCTGACGCGCCGCGCGCGCCGCGCGTTGTGATGACAAGATGTTTTTCATCCTGCAAAGGACCTGTAACATCAAAAAGCGCTTCGTTCTCAGCCTCATTCCCAATAATGATATCGACGTAAGGAGCCACAACTTCTAGCGCCATTTTTTCACGCCTTTCCCACGAACGCACCTCTGAAAGAGACATGACAATCTGGCACCCTTTTGCATGCGCCATGGCAACAGCCTGCGCTACAAGCTCATGCGACACAGAATTTGAAAGAAAACTGACATAAAGAAGAAATATACGGGCACGCCCAAAATCAAAATTTGAAAAATCTTCAAGCGTAAAAGAATCCACGCAGCCATTATGCAAAGCAAAGCTACGCTCGCCGCCTTCGGTCAAAAGAACAATGCAAGTTCCCGAAAGTGGCGCGTTTTCTACGTAAGGCTCACACAGCATATCAATGCCGCGTGCCTTAAGATCATCCAGAAAAACTTTCCCCTCTTCATCACGCGCCATTTTGCCAAGACAACCCGTCCGCACGCCCAACGCAGCAAGTCCCGCAAGCGTATTGGGAACGGCACCACCCGCGCAAAGAACAGATGAAGAGAGTTGACTTTTAATAAGCTTCATCTCATCAACATCAAAATAACGGCCTGTATCAAGCGGAATACCGTACTTTTCAAGCAAAGCGTAAGGGGCTTGGGCAATAATATCTATATAAGCGCGGCCTAGTCCTACCACGTCATACTCTTTTTTATCTTCCATACTTTAAACTATTTCCCCCTCCAAGCTGTTTGGGCTACCCTTTGTAATTTTAACGTCACGCTGAGATCCAATCAACGAAGTCTCTCCTTCAGCGCGCACCGCCTGCATAAAAGGCGAGCGTCCAAAAAATTGGTTTGGCGCACGACCTTCATTATCAAAAAGAACAGAAAGCGTTTGCCCCACACAAGCCTCGTTAAAATCTGTCTGCTGCTGACGCAAGAGAGCTTGAAGCCGCGCAAGCCTCTCCTCTTTAACGGTTTCAAGAACCTGCTCTTTCATCATGGCCGCAGGCGTTCCCGGACGGCGCGAATATTTAAAGGAAAAAGCTTGTGCATATGTCACTTCGCGCACCATGCGCATCGTTGCTTCAAAATCTTCATCCGTTTCCCCTGGAAAACCGACAATAAAATCCGAAGACAAGGCCAGCCTTGGCTGCTCCGCTTTTAATCGTTTCGTGGTTTCTAGATAATCGGCAGCTGTATGCTTGCGATTCATAGCTTCCAAAATTTTGTCCGACCCACTTTGCAAAGGCAGATGCAAAAAAGGCATCAACTTGGGCATATCTCCATGCGCTGCGATCAGATCCTCATCCATGTCGAGAGGATGGGACGTTGTATAACGCAGCCGCTCCAACCCTTCAATACGCGCAAGATCCCGAAGAATAGAAGCAAGGCCTACGCCCGTTTCTTCATCCTTATAAGCATTCACGTTCTGGCCCAAAAGCATAATCTCACGCACACCATGGCTTACAAAATCTTCCGCTTCAGCTCTAATAGAAGCAAAAGACCGCGAATATTCAGCGCCACGCGTATAAGGCACAACACAATAGCTGCAAAACCTGTCGCAACCCTCCTGCACCGAGAGAAAGGCACTTACACCTAAATCTCCATGCTCATCAGGCAAATAATCAAATTTGGGCTCAGGCGGAAAATCTGTATCAAGAACAACCTCCCCGTCTCGCGCCGCACGCGCCAACATTTCCGGCAAACGGTGATAGGTCTGCGGCCCAAAAATCATTTTAACATGAGGCGCACGTCTTTTAATTTCCTCGCCCGCCGCCTGCGCCACACATCCCGCAACCGCAAGCATGAGAGTTCCCCCCTGTTTTGCACGTAACTTCTGAAGTTCGCGCATGCGCCCTAATTCTGAAAAGAGTTTTTCGCTTGCTTTTTCACGGATATGGCACGTATTGAGAATAATCAGATCGGCCTGTTTTGGATCTTCTGTTTTTTGATAACCAAGAGGTGCCAAAACATCAGCCATACGAGCTGAATCATACATATTCATCTGGCAGCCCCAGCTTTTAATCAGCACATTAAGCTTTTTCTTCTCCATCATGCATTCGCTTCCAAAGCGCGGCCTGTGACGCTCCCGTTCACGCCGCCTGCTGTGGCTTTCTGACAATAATCCGCCAGTTTTTTACGGTCGCCAAACGATTCAATGGTCACAACAGGATGAAAAACAACCTCCACCGTAAAGGAGCCTATTTTGAAAGCATCCCATAAATGCTTTGCGAACGTCATGTCACCATACCAAGCATAATAAGGCCGCCAAAGACGCCCCATTGGCAAACCGCCTATTTGCGTACAAACAATAGAGACAGGCTGGATAAAAATTTCAGAGCCGTTATCCAGCTTCTTCTCAACGATACCAAACAAACTGCTTTTAAAAGGCAACGTACGATGGCCATCGGAAGACGTGCCCTCAGGAAAAAGAATAATGTTTTTTTCTTCTTCTAAACTTTCACGCAGAATTTCTTGCTGGCTTTTAGCCCGCGAAGCACGGCGTTCAACAAAAATTGTTTTTTGCATCCGCGCCATCAAACCAATAACAGGCCAAGACGCAACATCAGCCTTAGCTACAAAATGCCCCCGAATAAGAGATCCCAAAACAGGAATATCCAAATAGGAAGAATGGTTCGACGCAAAAAGAGTAGGACGATGCGGTGAAATATCACCATGCACCACCACACGAAAACCAAGAATTTTTGTCAAAATAAAACAAAAAACACGTGAAGAAGAAAGTGTTTTTTCTTTTCCCATCAGCCCGAGAGCCCCCTGAATGGGAAAAAAGATAAGAATAAGCAAAAGAAAACCACTAAGGCGGAAGGCTCCTTTGATTTGCACATCAAGGCCGGAAGTAATTTCTGTTTTCATTCTTTAGTTACCTAGAGCCTTTTTGGATTCAAAAGTAAGCGTATAATCTTCTTGTCTTACGCCAACATCAATCTCATGGAACCCTTGTGAGCGAAAATGACGCTTATCACAATCATCATCCCCTTTTATCTTAAAAGCTTTATCATCAACACAAAAGGGATACTTGCCTCCCCATACCCTACTCCCCTTGCCCTTATGAGACGTAAGCGTTAAAGCCCGCGCATAATAGAAATAAAAGCGCTGCAACAGAGGCTTGTTGTAGGCACGCGCACATTGGCCAGGCTGTATTTTCCACCATCCTTGCGATGTCCATACACCCTGATCCCTGTGCCCAAAAGCCGCCTCGATAACCGAAGACGTTTGATTACAAAACAGAAAAGCCGCACGCGCAGGGGATGAAAAACATACCATGAACACACTCAGCGCTATGATGAGACACATTTTATAAAAAGAGAACAAAACACACATTAGAATCTAAAAAATAGTTAGAGAATCATACCTTTCCTAGTCTATCCTAAGCTCATAAGAAAGGGATTCAAAAAAGAAAAGAATATCTTTTTTTATCTTTCTTCTCTTGTCCTTTTTCGCCTAACAGAGACACCTTATGACCTCATCTTCCAACAAAAATAGCCCTAAATGCCTTCAGACCCTCACCGTTGGGGATAAAGCCTATATCTATTATAGCTTAAGCGCGGCATCGGAAACACTAGGTGATATCAAAAGTTTACCTTGTTGTATCCGCGTTTTACTCGAAAATCTTTTATGGCAAGAGGAAAAGTTTAAGACAGCCACCGAGGACATGCAAACCCTTTGCACTTTCTATGCCATGAAAAAAAGGGCGCCTAGACTGACTTTTCGGCCCACGCGGCTGTTTATGACGGGTGAAGACGCCGTCTCGGCCCTAACCGACATTGCCACACTCCGAGACGAGCTTAACAAACAAGCCCCCGAAAACGAAAAAATTGAGCTGCCCTGTCCTCTCGATATCATTATTGATAAAACAGATAAGAATTTCCCCTTAGCTCAAGAAAGAATAGATTTTTTACGTTGGGGAGAAAAAGCCCTCCCCCCGATTCGTATTGTTCCTCCAGAAAAGGGAACGAGCAGCCCCATCAATCTGGATTACCTTTGTGATATCATCCACCTTGAAAAAACACCGGATAACAGTTCTCCTCTCATCGTCTCGAGCACAGCCTTAGGCTCGAACCAGAGCTTGTCTATGCTGGGTGCACTGGGCTGTTTAAGCTGGAAAAGCAATGTTTTTGATATAGAAACAGCGCTTCTCAAGGGCAACTTTAGCTCGGTAACACCGAATGTTATTGGCGTTAAGATCACAGGAAAAGTGAAAAAAACAGTAAGCACAACCGATATAGGTATCACCCTTATCAACAAGCTTGCACAAGAAAAAGTTCGCGGAAAATTTATCGAGTTCTTTGGTCCTAGCGTTGATCAACTTACCGTCCCTGACCGCGCTATTATTGCCAACCTCGTAAGCAAAACAAAAGCACTTGGCTCCTTTTTTCCCATCGATGCTGCCGTCTTGTCTCATCTGACAATGATAGGAAAACCCGCCGAGCACATTGAACTTGTCGAAACATATGCCAAAGAACAAGGATTGTGGCGTGACAGTTGGCCACATGATGCCCAGCAAGTGCCAACCTTTTCTTCAACAATAGATCTTTCCTTGGGAAACCTACGTCCCGGCGTTTCCGGTCTGGAAGGCCCGACAAGCTTTACAAATCTTCTCGACGTGCCCGAAGCCTTCTCCAAGAAAGTGCCTTCATCTTCCTCCTCAGCACCTCTGGACACTTTAAGACACGGGGACATTGTCTGGGCAGAAATCTCTGCTTGCAGCACAGTTCACCCCAAAGAGCTTGTTGCGGCGGGCTTGCTTGCACGCAAAGCGCAAGCAATGGGCTTTACGCTCAAACCATGGGTGCGCGGGACACTCTCCCTTGGGGCGCCTCACATCCATGCTTTCCTTGACTCACTAAAGCTTTTTGACGATCTGAAAGCCTTGGGATTTTCTATTGAAAAGAAAGAGTTGTCGGACAAAGCCAAAGCAACACTTTCAGAAAAAAAAGCCCTTCTTGTTTCACTTCAATCTGGTCCTGACGATGATAATCCTGTTGCTACACTGGAAGGCCTTGCCCTTACTGCCGCGCCCCTTCTCGTGGTTGCCTTTGGCCTTATAGGTTCACTTCTTCATGATTCGGCTATCACAGAAATAGGGAAGTCCCCGCAAGGTGCGCCAGTTTTTCTTAAAGACATTTGGCCAACGGAAACCGAGATAAGAGACGCCCTCAAGAAGGCATCCTCTCTCGAAATCCTTTACCAAGAACAACGAAAATCGCTCTTTACCCCCCCTGCTGCGTGGGAACCTCTTGCGATAGAAAACCAACACCTCTTTCCATGGCGTGAAAACTCTGCAATCATCACGCCCTCCCCCTTGGTTACCACACCAGAAAAAGGCGCGAATAAGCTAAAAGATTTTAAAGAAGCTCAACTTCTTGCTCTTTTGGGAGACAATGTCGCGGCAGCGTCAATTTGTCCGCAAGGAACCATTACCCCCGACAGCCCTGCCGGATTACATTTGTTATCCCTTGCGGTACCACGCGAGCGGCTTGGCTCTTTTGACTTTTACACCGGCAATAGCGAGATTATGCAGCGCGGAGCCTTTATGGGCTCGGCTGTCATCAACACCCTTGTGACAGATTCAGAAACAGGAAAAACGGTACATTCACCAAGCGGCAAAGTTCTTCCCTTCTTCGAAGCTGCGGCGCTTTATCACGAGAAAAAAACACCGCTTGTCATCGCGGCTGGAAAAAACTTCGGCCATGGCCCAAAACAAGAATGGGCCGCCAAAATCTTGCGGCTTTTGGGTATTCGCGCCATCTTGGCAGAAAGTTTTGCGCCAGATTATCGTTTAAGCCTTCTCCGCGTTGGCATTCTCCCCCTACAGTTTAAACAGGGAGTATCCATGGAAACCCTCGCGTTTAAAATAGAAGACAAGATCAGTGTCATTGGCTTAAAAGAAATAACGCGTTTCCCTTCCGAGGTGATGGCGACCTTTGAACAAACCAAAGATATAAGCCGCTATATGCTTTTGTGCGCTGTTCGGGATGAAAAGGAGCTTTCTTTGCTAGAAAAAGGCGGCCTTTGGAGCGCTTATCTAGACAAAATTACGCTATAGGGTCTAGTCGCCGCCCCCAACACATGACAATATGGAAGCCTCCTTATTACTGAAAGAATCGATTCAACCATGACAGCCACAGACTTCATTATCACCGATGACGAACTTGAAGGCCTCTTATCGCGCTATACACGTGATTTCACCGCCCAAGATCAAGCCGGTAAGTTTGACCCCATTACAGGCCGCGAGGATGAACTTGATCTTGTCACACTTATCCTTCTTCAAAGGCTTCGCAAAAACGTCATGCTTTTAGGCCCTGCAGGTGTTGGTAAAACAGCTCTGTTCATTGGCCTTTCCCAACGCATCAATCAAAAACGTGTGCCCAAGATTCTTCAAGATGCACGCGTGATTGAATTGGAAATGTCTATGATTGGCGCGGGATCTTCTTCACGCGCAGATCTTGAAGGAAGATTAATTCCTATGGTCAAAGGTGTTGCCGAACGCAACGCTGCGAAAATTGGCCCTCCTGTTATTTTCTGTATTGATGAGATTCATCAACTGATGGTATCTTTCAAATCCTCTAGTGCCAGTGGTATTGCCGATATTCTCAAACCCTATTTAACGGCAGGCGATCTTTATGTCGTAGGTGCCACAACGCGTGAAGAATATGATGATTACGTCCGGCAAGAACCGGCCATTGATCGGCGCTTTCAAAAAGTAGAGCTGGAAGTTCCAGATGCACCAACAACGCTTGTTATTTTGAAAAACCTGCGTGGGCCTTTTGAAAAACATTATGGTTTTAAAATTCCAGATGACACCCTTAAACGCATCATAACATTGACGGGGCAGTTTATTCGCAATCGCAATAATCCTGACAAATCCATCATCTGCATGGATCAAGCTTGCGCCCATGCCACCATGCGCGGGGTCACAGAGAAGCTGGATGATGAATCGATCAAAATAGCCATCGCAGCAGAGGCGGGCATTAATCCTCAGGCTGTCGGATAATGCGCGAAAAGATCAAAGTCGCAGCCGTAGGGCTTGGCTGGGTCGCACAAAACCGTCATATTCCCGCTCTTTTAAGAAATCCTGCATTCGAGCTTGTCGGCCTTATTGACCGGCATAAAAGGAAAGCTGCTGCCTTGGCAAAGCGCTACAACCTACCCTTTTCAGCTGAAGCAGAAGATGTCGGAGACGTTCCATGGATTGATGAATGTGACGCCATCACCATCGGCGCGCCACCCATGGCCCATGCAAAGCTCGCCATAAAAGCACTGGAGCGCGGCAAGCATGTGCTAACGGAAAAACCTTTTGCTATAACGCTTGATGAAGGCCGCGCCATGGCACAAGCTGCTCAAGACAACGAACGAACACTCGCCGTTGTGCATAATTTTCAATTCTCGCGCGCTATGCGCCGCTTTGAAGCGGATAGAGAAAAAAACAAATTAGGTGACATTAAACAAATTGCAGCGACACAACTTGGTAATCCTGCGCGGCGCTTGCCCAGTTGGTATGAAGATTTGCCTCTTGGTCTCTTTTTTGATGAAAGCCCTCATTTTTTCTACCTTCTGCAGCGCCTCGCCGGAAAAATAGAGCTTCAGCGCGCTCATGCTGTAGCTTCTCCGGAAGGTAAAGAAACTCCCTCCCTCATTCATCTTCTCTATCGTAGTGAACAGAGCATCCCTGTAACGATAAACTGCCAATTTGATAGCGCTCTGAGTGAATGGTTCATCCGTATATCTGGTGAAAAAGCGACAGCTTTCCTCGATATCTTTAGGGACATCTATATCTGCGTTCCCAACGACCAAACCCATAGCGCGCTTGATATCCTGCGCACCAGCGCTTCCACCATCACACAACATCTTCTTTGCCACCTCCCCAATGGCCTCAATTTTGTGCGCGGGCGCCTTGATTACGGCAATGATGATGTCTTTGCCCGCTTTGCCGAAGCCATTTTAAGCAATAAAACACCTGACAGAATCAATTTTGAAGCGGCCCTAAGCGTGCTACAATGCCAACAGGAAGCTACACAAGCCCTGCGAAAGAATAGTATTTGATGACAGCTGCCCCACCTCAGATCCAAGCACCGAGCACGTCTGCGCCTGAGCCTACCAAGGTTTTGGTCGCAACGCATTACTATGGCGAACATGGTGGCGGTATCGAGCTTGTTGCACAGC
>DOBW01000197.1 GCA_003504035.1 Rhodospirillaceae bacterium
CTTACGCAGCTCAATTTGACAAAAAGCCATTTTCGCCTATAGGGAAATCTTAATTGAAACGACTATACTTACGAAAGCTATTATCTTTGCAGAAAGAATATTGCGATTATGAGTGGAAAAGAGCAGAATCCGGCGTCCCATTTTTTTGACAGGATAAAGTGATGTTTGATTGCGTTCTCTTTAATAAAGTTTTGGGGACAGCAGATTTTGCCTCTCCCAATTTGCTTTTTGTGTTTGGCCTGTTTCTTATGCTTGGTGTTTTAGGGGCCACGGTTGCGCATAAGGTGAAGTGGTTGCCGACCATAACGGCTTTTATGCTCATCGGTATTGCTATTGGTCCGAGTGGCGCAGATCTTATCAGTACAGAAATCTTGCATAAATCTAGCGCTATTATTGATGTGGCACTAGGGTTGATACTCTACAAGCTTGGCTCTGAAGTTCAGCTTCGCCATTTGTTGCGCTCAACGCCTATTTGGCGGTCTTCTCTTTTAGAAGCTGCGATGACATTTGTTTGTTCTTTTGTCGTGATGAGCTTGTTCGGTGTTTCTATGGTGATAGCGGCACTTGTGTCGGCTATTGTGGTTTCATCTTCTCCGGCGGTTTTGGTGCATATGGCTGATGAAATGCGGGCCAAGGGTCCCGTTGTTTATCATGCCAAAGCGCTTGTTGCCCTGAATAATGTTCTCGCTTTTTTTGCTTTTTCTTTGCTTTTGCCCTTTGTTTTGGGGGAAACGCAATTCCATTGGCTTGATGTGCTAGGAATTCCCTTTTATCGAGCGGTAGGAGCGGCTTTGATAGGGCTTGTTGTTGCGCTCATTATGGAGCGCGTTGACCGTACTTTGAACAAAGAAGACGAACATTTTCGTTTTGCTCTTATTATAGGTGGCATGACCGTTACGCTTGGTCTAGCTGCCATGTTTGGTGTTTCTTCTTTATTTGCTGCGCTGACCTTGGGTATTGCTACGCGGTGGCTTGAGACGCAAAGACAGGGCCTCTCGAGCATTGAGTTTGGTGCCAGTGGGGACATCTTCTTTATTGCTCTGTTTGTCATGGCAGGAGCTAATTTACATGTTCAAGATTTGGGGGATATAGGTCTTCTTGCCATAGTTCTTGCTGTGGTGCGCTCTGCGGCTAAACATTTTTCTTTACATATGAGCCGTAGGCGTTCCGAGCATAATGCGCGCCAGACTTTTGCCGTTTCATTGATGTTGTTGCCCATGGGGGGGCTGGCCATTGGACTTGCCCAGACCTTGCAGGGGTTTTCTCCAGAAATGGGGAGCAAAGTAACGGCCATTGTTTTTGCGATGGTTGCTTTGCTTGAAATGTTAGGGCCTTTTGCTGTGAGTGCAGCAATTAAGTTGACGGGAGAAAGTCCGCTCTTTCGTCCAGCACCTTCTGCAAAAGAGGGGGAGGAAGAATCTTCAGAAGCTGTTCCAGAAGAGAAATCCAAGACATAAAAAAAGAGGGAAGAAATCTTCCCTCTTCTAAAAAGAAATTCTTTTTACGATTTTTTGCGGCGGCGATAAACGGCTAATCCAGCAATGGCCATGCCGAACAAAGGTAAGGCTGCGGGAAGTGGTGTTTGTCCGCCATGAACATGAGTGTGTAACCAATTCGAACCCCAGTTCAGGCCAAAAAGGCTTCCGTGGTTATAGAGGAACCAGTGAAGGTTATCGAGTGCGCCACCATGAGGAAAATGATTTGGAAAATGTGGAGAACCAAGTTGTCCATGAGGGGGGAGCGGTTGGCCTTGTGCAGGAATGGCAATCGCGTGCGCTTCAGTAGCTAAGCTAAGCGCCAAAAAAAAGGCTAAAGTGACAAAAAATTTACTCATATGCTTCGTCCTTACAGGGAACTGAATGAAAAAAAGTCTACTCGACTAACGTGAATAGAACTAAACGATATTTTTTCAAATCTATCAAGAAGAAAAGGGCTTTTCAAGTTAAAAAAGCATTAATGTTGGCATGCTTCATCTTAGCTTTATAGTTAATGACATCTCTTTTAAGGCTGTTTTTTGTGGCCTTTACGAAGCTTAGCTAGTGCCTTATGTGCCTCTTCAAGCCCTAAATAGTTAGCTTTTTCTTCAGTTGCTTGGGTGAGGGCCTTTTTGGCTTCTTCCTTTTTTCCTATTTCGGCGAGTATCAGACCGTAATGATAATAAAATTGTTGAGGCAAGTGATCTTGTGCTTTTAGGGCTTTTTGCATCAGATCATAGGCTTGCTGCGTTTTTCCTTGGTGAAAATAGATCCAAGAAATGGTGTCGAGAAAGAAGGGGTTATAGGAATTTTGAAAGGACTCGGCAATTTTTTGCGCTTTTTCCAAATATTTTGGATCATCTGCCTTCGTGTCGGCGATGAGCTGGGCCATATTATTGGCGGTGTCTTGAGCCTTCGGATTTTTGACCAGAATCGAATCATACAGATCGAGCGCTTCTTGCGTACGATTTAAAGAAACCAATATTTCGGCTTCGATCATGGTTGCGCGATGATTGGTGGCCTCTGTTTTTTTGGCTTTTTGGAGCGGTTGCAATGCCTCTTCTTTTTGGCCTTGAGCAAATAAAAGTTCGGCGCGGAGAATAAAGGAGAGAAACTTGTCTGTTTCCAATGCCGCAAGTTGTGTGATGGCGTCTTCGGCTTTTTCCCACTTTTTGGCGGCAATGGCGGCGTAGACAGTGTTTTCCCATCCGGCTTTAAGTTGGGGTGCTTTTTGAGTTATTTTATCCAAAACGGACATGGCGCGTTCAGGTTTATTTGTTCGCATCCAAAGATTGGCCAGTTGAATCTTAGCCATAAGGTTGCCTGGATTTAAAGCTATAATTTTGTTGGCAGCATCAAGCGCGAGATCGGGCTTTTCTTGTCTTAAAAGCGTTTCCTTCAGAAGACTGAGTGCTTTGATATAATCAGGGTTGTCGCGAAGGAGAAGTCGAAGGGTTAGAGCTGTGTTTTGATAATCTCTTTCGTTGAAAAAGAGAGAAGCGCGAAGGAAAAGAG
>DOBW01000126.1 GCA_003504035.1 Rhodospirillaceae bacterium
GTGTCCTAGGCCTCTAGACGAAGGAGACACAAATGCCTAAGAAAGCCAGACATTTTACTGGCTTAAGGGTCGTTTTGTTAAACGAGAGCACGCTTGAAATCAACTGTTAATCGCATAATCCTGTGATTATTTCACCAGCGCTAAGGTGAATGATCATAGCATATTTCTCTTTCTTTTTCCATAATACTTTGAAAAATAATGAAAAATAGGTGGTAAAAGGCCCTTAAAGGCCTCGAAAAAGGGAAAAGGTCTGGTTTGCGGCAAGTTAACGACTTTTTTTCTCTTAGCTCGTTATAACGAAATATGATGGAAGGGATCGTCACTTTTGCTTTTCTGGTTGAACGTGATGGTCTGTTCTAGGTCTTGGTAAATCTTTTTGAAAAAATAAAATGTCGGAACAAGAACAGCAAGAAGATTGGGGCGAAGCGATCTCGTTTGACGGTCGCATCGATGTTTATCCTTCAAAGCCTCTACCTGAGTTTAACACAGCGGGCGGAACGGCTGTTGCTGCGCGCTTTCAAAATGATACAACGCAACCGTGCTTTGCTTTAATTTGTAACAAAGGCCTGTATCCTCGTATTGATCTTATCAATTCGATGAAGATGGTCGATACGGCA
Organism: Rhodospirillaceae bacterium; assembly: GCA_003504035.1. GTDB lineage: Bacteria > Pseudomonadota > Alphaproteobacteria > UBA9219 > UBA9219 > UBA9219. The sequence goes on from DOBW01000126.1 coordinate 618, forward strand.
ACGGTTGTTCGTTTGCGTGAAGGTGGGGTCGTTGATTGGCCTGCGCAGAGTGCACGTTACTACACGCTTTTTTATGAAAAGCCTATTGCACCGCAATATTGGCGGAGCTTGGATGAAACCCATCCTGTGATGGGCGAGGATAATGTTAATAGCCATTTCATAGCGCCATTGGTCAACATGCTTTTGGATTATCAACGCATGGGCGTTATGCATGGTGGTATCCGGCCAACCAATATTTTTTGGCGTGATGGGAGCGCCACATCGCCTCAGCTTGGAGACGGTCTTTCTGCGCCGACAGGGTTAGCGCAGCCAGCCCTTTTTGAGACCATCGAGCGTGCTATGTGCCTGACGTCAGGGAAGGGAAATGGTTTACACTCTGACGATTGTTATGCTTTTGGCGTAACGGTAGCTCTTGTTTTGCTGGGGCATAATCCTCTTCAAGGCATAGAAGACAAGGCTCTTTTGCGCGCCAAGATGGAGAAGGGCAGTTTCAATGCGTTGATTGGTACGCGCAAGTTGCATGCGTCACATATCGAGCTTTTGCGCGGACTTTTAACCGATGATACTTCTCAACGATGGACGGCCGAAGATCTGGAGCAATGGCTTACGGGACGTCGTCTTACACCAAAAAGCTCGGATTCAGGGCGTCGGGCTGCACGTCATTTCAGAATAGGAGGAAAGGACTATTGGCAAATTCGTCCGCTTGCGGCGGCGATGTCCGAAAATGTCAAAGAATCCGTCAAAATTATCGAAGATGGCGCTGTTGAGAAATGGTTGACGCGTTCTTTCGGTGATGGAGAAAAGGCCAAAGAACTTAGACATGTTATTGCAGAGCTTAAGGAAAGCGGAAGCAAGTCTCATTACGAGGATCAACTTGTTGCGCGCACATGTATTGTTCTCGATCCAGACGCGCCTATACGTTATCGCGGTGTTGCCGCTATGCCTACGGGGGTTTCTACGGCCTTGGTCGATGCCGTTCTTACAGGAAAAAATCTTCAGATTCTTAGCGAGATCATTTCAAATCAGTTTGTAACGTTGTGGGTTAATGTTCAAAAGGATATGAAAGTTGATCTTGTGCCTCTTGCCCAGCAACTGGAGCGCATACGCGGCGTTATTGAAAAGGCTTCTTATGGCAATGGGCTGGAGCGTGCTCTTTACGAGCTGAATCCAGCTCTGCCTTGTCTTAGCCCTATGTTGCGCAAAGATTGCGTTATTATACTTAAACAATTATTACCGGCTTTAGAGTCTGTTTCAGGAACGGGTGCGCAGGGGAGTGAGCCCATGGATAGGCATATTGCTGCTTTTCTTATTGTGCATGACAAGCGAAGCGAGTCTTTGTTTGTCGCTATGGGAGAAAGCGGCCATAGCCAGCGTAAAGTTCTCTCGATTCTATCCATTTTTGGAGATCTTCAATATCGTTATGGGCCTGATCGTTTACCTCGGCTTTCCGGGTGGTTTATACCGATCTTAGAGCCTTGCTTCACTCGTTTTTTAAGCAAGCCCTTTCGGGAGAAAGTCCGCCGTCAAACCAAGGAAGCGGCAGGACAAGGAAATCTTGTTCTTATGCTCAAGAATCTTGATGATCCAAGGCGCGTTACAGGAGACGAACAAGATTTTTTGAATGCACGACTGATGTATCAAAACGTCAAGCAAGAGATGCACGAGATTGAAAAAAACCTTAAAGACAGAAGTATTGTTGCGCGTGAGGTTGGGCGTCCTGTTGCAGCTTCGATAGCCGCCTTCATAGCCATTATTTTGATAGCGCTTGTGTTGGGGCGTACTTTTTTAAACAGCATGGTGTAAGCCGATGTCAGAAGATAAGGCAAAAAAAGAAAAAGCAGTTAAGAAAAGCAACGGCGGCAAGATCGTTTTGTTTATGATACTTTTTGGAGGCTTGGTTCCTTTCGGCATTCCAACTTTTTTGGTTTGTTTGGGGCTTGTTCCAACGCTTATTGTTTTGTTTACAGAAACAGATTCACGGCATCCGGCGTTGGCAACGGTTGGTTATATGAATCTGGCTGGTGTCTTACCCTTTATTATCGAGCTTTGGGAAAGAGGACAGACAATGGAGGCCGCGCTTAGTATTATCCGTAATCCACAAAGTTGGGTTGTGATGTTGGGTGCGGCAGGTATCGGCCAGCTTATTCTTTATGTTGTGCCTTCGATGGTGGCGTCCATGATTATTGTCAAACAAGAGGCGCGCTATCGTGTTTTGCGCGATGGCGTGAAGCAGCTTGAAGCTATTTGGGGCAAGGATGTTGCCAACACGATGCCTTTGGATATCGTGCGGGCTAATCAGAAGGGCTAGATAGCGTTATTCCAGCGGCTTCATGGTCGGGAAGGCGATAACCTCACGGATAGAGGCGCTGTCGGTCAGCAGCATAGCCAAGCGATCCATACCAATCCCCAAACCACCCATAGGCGGCATGCCAAAGGCCAAGGCTTTGACAAAATCTTCGTCAATGGGATGTGGTGGATCATCGGGGCCGCGTTTCTGTTCGGCCTGCTCAAGGAAGCGAGCCTTTTGCTCGCGTGGGTCGTTAAGCTCGCTAAAGGCGTTGGCGATTTCCCAACCATTCACATACGTTTCGAAACGTTGAGCTACATGTGGGCGGTCTGGCCATGCTTTGGATAGAGGGGATATTTCTTTGGGTAGATCAACAACGTGGGTGGGTTGAACGAGTTTGTCTTCAACGCGTTCGTCAAAAACAGTTTCGACAATTTGTCCCCAACCTAAGCCTTCTTCCGTTTTGATGCCAATGCTGGCGGCCAGTTCGCGTGCGGCAGCAGGCTCTGGCGTTGCTTGCAGATCAATCCCTGTATGTTCCTTGATAAGGTCTGTCATACTTTTGCGTGGCCAAGGCGCTGTGAAGTCAATTTCCTTGTCGCCATAGGTTATTTTTGTTGTGCCATGAAGTGTTTGGGCAAGATGTTCAACAATGGCTTCGGTGATATCAATCATGGTTTCGAAATTGACATAGGCTTGGTAAAGCTCAAGCGTTGTGAATTCAGGATTATGCTTGGGGCTTAATCCTTCATTGCGGAAACAACGATTAATTTCAAAAAGCTTTTCGCTTACACCGCCAATGACGAGTCTTTTAAGGTGAATCTCGGGGGCAATGCGCATGTAAAGTGGTATGTTCAACGCGTTATGGTGCGTTGTAAAAGGTTTGGCAATGGCACCCCCTGCGATGACATGAAGCATAGGCGTTTCGACTTCAAGAAAGCCTTTATCTTCAAGAAAACGCCGCGTTGCAGAAATCATGCGATAGCGTGCGCGCAGTGTTTCACGTGTCTTTGTGTTGGTGGCAAGGTCTTGTTCGCGATGCCGGAAGCGTGTGTCCGTATCCTTGAGGCCATGAAATTTTTCAGGCGGTGGTTCGATGGCTTTGGACAAGAGTTTTAAATCTTGGGCATCAATGGTAATTTCTCCGCGTGGTGTACGGCGAACGAGGCCTGTTATGCCGATAATATCACCAAGATCAAGGAGCTTTAAAAGCTCCAGTTTTTTTTCTTCTTCAGCTTTCAAATTGTGAAAAATCTGGATCTTGTCGCTGTCATCAAGAAGATCAATGAACATGCCATTGTTGCGGATAGACATGATGCGTCCTGCAACATTGACGACTGTCTCTGTCTTCTCACCATTTTCCAGTTCAGAAAAACGCTCCTTAAGTGCGGTGGCGCCGTCGGTTTTGTTAAACTGCGTAACGTGGAAAGGATTTCCGTAATCTTGCGTTATTTTTTCTAGCCTCGAGAGGCGGCGAGAAACTTCATCTTCTGCAGGAGGCTGTGTTGTTGCGGACATTTTTGAACCATTAATTTAGAGGTTGGAGGTGATAGGGTTTGGGGGGGCTATTTACTTGACCAAATGATACGGTAAAGCCAAAGAATGTCTTTTCGTCCCAAAGTGAGAGGCGGCTCTTCAGGCG
>DOBW01000187.1 GCA_003504035.1 Rhodospirillaceae bacterium
GTGCAACATAAAAAAGTGACAGGAAAGTAAAAAAGGAGATTGATTAACCTCTGCCTCAACTGATATCACTCCCCCAATGATTCTGAAGCAGGTGAGTCGGTTGAAAGGACTACAAAAATGCAACAGAACGGCAGTATTCTTGCAGACATTGGCGGGACAAATGCGCGCTTCGCCGTTTTAGATGAAGCAGGCGAGATCAAACAAGTTAAAATCTATTCCGTCCGCGAAAACCCGACCTTTATCGGCGCTCTCCTTAATTTCCGTGACACACAATGCCAAGATTATAAAATTGTTGCCCTTGCGCTGGCCGTTGCTGGCCCTGTTTTAGGGGATATTGTTCCTTTTACTAACAGTGATTGGGTTTGTGACCGGCAAGAAATTATAAAAGCTTTTGGGACAGAAACCGTTTTTATCCTCAATGATTTTGAAGCTGTTGCTGTCGCTCTCGTTGATCTTAAACCAGACAATCTCCAAATTATACAAGCCGGTAAAAAATCTGATCGTCATCCCATGGTTATTATGGGAGCCGGAACAGGGTTAGGTGTTGGGGCCCTTAAACCTATTTTGAGGGCGGGAGGCTTTGAAGCCATAACAACAGAGGCTGGCCATACACGTTATGCACCCGCCAACGAACGTGAACGTAATATGATCCGCTTCCTTTCGCGCAGTTTAAACTTTGTCCGCGCTGAAGATCTTATCTCGGGCCCCGGATTGGTCAATCTTTATCAAGCCAATTGTCATCTGGTTTCTGAAAAACCAAAACCTTGCGTTCCAGCTGATGTTGTTCAATGGGCGCGGGAAGGCGACAATTTATGTCATCAGGTCTTGGATGATTTTGCCGCTATCTTTGGAAGCTTCGCCAGCCAAATGGCTCTGAGCTACAACGCTATCGGCGGCATCTATCTAACTGGTGGCGTGCTCGAAAAGATGGATACCGAGTTTGACCAGAAAAGATTTCTGGAAAGATTTGCAACAAATCCAACCATGGCAGACCTCCTTAACCGCATCCCTGTGCTACGCGTTAAATCAGATATCCCAGCCTTTGCGGGTCTGCGCGTTGTGTTGAAAGAAACGATGGGACTCTAAAAAGATTTTTTTGATTATCAGGAGATAAAAATGAGTATGGATTATAGCCCAGAATTAGCAGATTACACGCTTGAACAACTCTCCTGTCCAGACGGGAAGCCTGTTTTTGAGCATGCCAGCCTTTTGCTACGCCTTATGTACACATCAGACGTCAACAATTATGTTGATTTTACAAACAGCCGTAAAAAAGAAGCTCTCACCAAACTTTTTTCCTCCAGCACAAAAGAAGCCGCTGAAAGCCTCGTTCTTTCAGACGGTTCCGAAGCACCTTTTGGTGGTGAGTGGTTTATGAATGTTGTTCTTGGAAAAAATGTGACGCTTTCTACTGGAACCAACATTTTGGCTCATGGTGGCATTACACTTGGCGATGATGCCTTTATCAGTGAGCAGGCTCAGCTTGTTACAGTTGGTCATCCCGTTCACCCCAAACAGCGCTATCTTATACTCATAGGCCCTGTGGCTATTGGTGAAAAAGCAATCGTAGGTGCGGATGCTGTTGTGCTGTCTACAGGGGCTGCGGAACCCGTATCGGTTGGGCGCAACTCTATCGTTTTGCCAAACGCTATCGTAGGGAAAAGCACACCGGATTACAGCGTTTCTGGCGGTGTTAATAAAATTCTTTTGCAAGGAAAAGAATACTTCACTAACAACACGTCTACGGGCAAGTTGGCTGATCGTTTAAATGCTAAAGGACTGGAAGCGCTTCAAGCAGAAGCTCAAAAACTTGGCATTGATCTTCCCGAAGATGTTCGCATCGTGCCTGAAAAAGTTCTGCCAGAAGGTACACGCACTGTTGATCATAATGCAGTTAAAGATATGGCAAAACTTGGAGAGTTCTTTCCTGGTACTTCAGAAGAAACATTACGTATGGGACTCTTTTTTCCGCCGATCTTCCTTGCTGGCTCCGGCCAAATAGAATTGGGAGAAAGCATGCTTATCAATACAAGTACGCTTCTTGATATTGATGGCACGTTTGTACTGGGAGATGGTTCCTTCCTAGCCCCTGAAGTCGACATGTCAGTTCCCGCTGAAAGCAAATGTATCGTTGGGAAAAGAGTATGGCTTGGCGCTAAAGTAAAGGTTTCGGTTGCTGACAATAAAGTTATCACGATTGGTGACGGAAGCGTTGTTGCCGCTGGTGCTGAAATAACAGAGTCAGTCCCCCCCATGTCCGTTGTTGTGGGAAAGGGATCCATCATCAAAACACTTGATGAAAAGGATATGCACGAAGTTTCACCCGCACTTAACAACTTTGGCATTTACGAAAGCCAAAGAATTAAAGTTCGAGAATATATCGGCACGCTTTCGCCGCAAGAAGTAGAAAGCAAGATCACAGAACATTCCACTCAACCTACTGTTCCTGATCGGTTTCAAGAACTGGGAAGACGCCTTGCTAAAAGCTGCGAAGCGGCTTGTTAATAATTTTCAAATGGAGAGTTAAATGCCTTTTTCTTCTCTAGGATATGCCTCGGATATTAAACACATCAAAGTGACAGACAAGACAGTTTTTATTTGTGATATTGATGGCACGCTTGCACCTTTGCGGGACCCTCCCTTTGCGAGAAAGATAGATCCTACTTCATATGAGTCCCTATCTGCCTTTAACAAAGCATGTCCGGATCAAGTTATTTTAGCCACCGCGCGTGATAGGAAACAAATTCGTTCTGACTTTGATCGCGATCTCAGCGTTTTTCCAAAAATATTGGGTAATGGAAGCAGACTCGTCTTACCTTCAGGAAAAGAATATGAGTTTCCTATATCCGAAAGAGAAAAAACCTTTCTGGGATATATGAAAGAAAAGATGACAGAGTATCAAGATAGATTAGGAAAAATCATTATTATAGAAGTCAAGTCTGATGAAATAGGTTTCCATAATTTACCAGCCAAAGGCCATGACGTTAAAAGCCCAGAAGGTAAAAAACTTTTAGAAAAAGCTTTTAAAGAAGTGAGTGCCCTTGCCGAAAAGCTTGTTAAAGAAGCAAAGGAAAAAGGGCTTAATTTTGGTTATTATAATTCTTATGAAAAAACACACACCTCCATTTGCCATTTAGGGATCAACAAAACGGAAGCTTTAACTGTTTTTCACAATGTGCTTCCGCAATTGCCACAAAAAGATGAAGACTGGCAACATGTTGTTTTTTGTTGCGACAGCCTGTGTATTCCGGGCAATGACCGCCCCCTTGGTATCGAAGTTGTTAAAAGAGGTGGTGTTGTTGTTCAAGTCACCAATAAAGATCACAGAAACATTCCCTCCGTGGAAGATTGCGCACAACCACATATGGCCGTTGCTACGACAAAGGAAATGGGTAGACTCCTAGATTTTCATATTAAACCTTTCGTTGCTCAAAAAGAAAAAAAACAACAAGCGCACAAAAAAGAAGTTCGCGGTCTTTCTTTAGTCAGGAAAAAGAGGGCTGGGAAAAATATTCACACCTTGACCATATAAGCGACAAAAATTATTCTGCAAAAATTGGGTTGTCTTCCTTCAGTTTAGCACCGATGGAGATAAGATGGTGAGCTGCTGTATGGGTTGCACCGCGCAGAATTGAGGCCAATTGTGTTTCATTCAAAGCAGCTATTTTTTGAGGTGTCGCACAATCGTTTTTGTGCAAGAAAACGGCCAGTCCTGCATTAAAATTATCGCCAGCACCAACTGTATTCGTTGTGACAAGAGCAGGGGTTGGCACTTCTGCTTTCATATTTTTCGTATAGGCTTCTGATCCATCCGTGCCTTTTGTGAGAACAACCATTGTTGTGCCTGCTTCTAGCCAAATCTTAGCGACTTCTTCTGTATTCATATCTGGATAAGCCCAACCAATGTCAGCATCACTTGCTTTCATGACGTGAGAAATACGTGCCCATTCAAGAACAAGCTCTCGATATTTTTTAGGATCTTTGGCAATAGAAGGGCGCGTATTAAGATCATACATAACAAGACCCGTTTCCTTTTGCTTTGCTGCAAACGCAAGCCAAGCAAATCGAGCAGGTTCCATCACCGTTGAAATTGAACCAAAATAGAAAATCTTATCTTCTTCAATTTCACCAAGAGAGGTGGGAAGATCTTCAATTTTTGTCATTTGCTCGGCTGTGTCTCGACCATAAAAGGAAAACTCATTTTCTTTGTTGGGACGAATAGAAACAATGGCAAGCGTTGTGTTCCGATCAACACGTTTGATGCCAGATATATCAATGTTTTCTTCTTTGAGAACCGAAACAAAACGTTCTCCAAACAAATCTTTGGAAAGAGATCCTACAAAACCAACATCCAAATCAACTTTTTCTCTAAGGGCGGCTTTTTTTGCACCACGTGCGCCATTAAATTGGGATCCACCTAAGAAAAGTTTGAATTCTCCTGATTCCTGTTTTTCTTCCAGAAGATCGGCAACAACTTCGCCACAAAAGAAAATGCGCTTTGGCATGACACGGCTCCGGATTTGTTAAGAATAATTGTTAATCCTTTGAAATAATTTCGTCAAACAGGAAAAACTTTAACCTTTACTGTAACTCTTGACCTTTGGCCATATCTAGCGATATTTTCTCTCCCATGTCTATTTGTCCCTTTGTGCTTCTTCGGAAGTTGTTTTCTATGCCTTATGCGGCTCTGGCGATTCTAGCGGCGTCTCTGGTTTCTTTGGCTACGGCCTTTACGCTTCAGCAGGTCTTTGATATCCAGCCATGTATCTTGTGCTTGTTTCAGCGCATCCCCTATGCCGTTTCTCTTATTCTTGCGGCGTTGGCTTTAATTTTCAGAAACAAGCCTTGTGCCGTTAAATTTTTACTTGTCCTTTGCGCACTGTCCTTTTTGGCCAATTCGGGTATTTCTACTTTTCATTCAGGTGTCGAGCGCCACTGGTGGGCAGGCACGAATAATTGTGCCGTAACGCCGCTTAATGGCAAAACAGCCATGACCACGGCAGATCTTCTTTCCACAGCCGTTTCGCAGTGCGATGAGATTAATTTCTCGATTTTTGGGGTAACGTTGGCTAACGTTAATGTGTTCTTCTGTCTAGGACTGGCTCTGTTGGCCCTTATGACGGCTTTTGGATGTGTGCCCCAAAAGGAAGAAGAAAGCTGCTCTTGCTGCTCAAAAGAATAGCGTCATTCCAAATAAAATCCGTAAAGGTTTAAAAATGTCGTAGGACGGGCTTTTTTGAAAAGTCG
>DOBW01000130.1:0-267 GCA_003504035.1 Rhodospirillaceae bacterium
GCTAATGCTAATTTGGAAATCTGTTTCCTCGCCGGTCAGCTCAGGGGCCTGAAGGGCCAAATAGCGCAATTTGTCGCATGCATCCGAGGCATTGGATATCAGCTCACGCAGGAATATTTCTTTTTCACTATAAAGTGAGTGGATGACGATATTGAGCAAACGGCTCACTTCGGTGCGGAATGACATACGTTCTTCAGACATGGGTGACCTCTTTTGATGGCTCATATTCAGCTATGCTATATGGGGTATGTTTTCCGCTGTTTCAAG
>DOBW01000130.1:307-8361 GCA_003504035.1 Rhodospirillaceae bacterium
GGATTGCGTGCGAGGGCGAGAAGTTTATCGACCTCCCGACCCTGAAACATGACAATGCCGAGCTCTTGACCAACCTGTAGCGCGCGCTCGTTATCGCAGCGGCAAAGGATAGTATGGGCCTGTCCTGTATCCATAATAATGTTACGAATAGAGCTCGTCTGGCTGGCAGGCATGATGTCGATGGCTTGAGGGGCCCAGAAAAGCTTAATCAGGTCAAAGCCAAGCTTGGTGCGGTCGTAATAAGGTAAGGTGTGGTGCGTCAGGCCATCAAGGCACAAACGAAAGCCATGTTCATGTAGATAGTCGCGGGCAAAAAGAAAGGCCCCCATATCAGAGAAAATATCAAGCTTGTTCATCTCAATGACAAGGCGGCCTTTGAGTTGCGGTGCAATGACTTCTTCAAAACGTGCGAAATCAGGCGTTAAAATTGTAGAGACATTGAGATTCAAAGAAAAGGGATGCGTTGTTGAAAGGCCATCTCTGATCAGCATCAACATGATGCGTTTGTCGAGTGTCTGGGTAAGATAACGAAAAAGCCAGCGGTCGGAAGCAAGTTCGATTCCGGGTGTAACAACACTTTCCAAATCTTTGATGGAAACAAAAATTTCTTCAAAAAGAGGCTGGGGTTTATCGTAATCAATAAGGGTGCAAACAGTTTGTCGCCGCGCAATGTTGGTGACATCAACATTATGAAGTGCTTTTTCAAGTTGGGTAAGGATTTCAGGCTGGATAGCCACGGCTTCTTTTTTATAAACGATAGGGGTGAGGTCTTCGGTCTCGCGTTTCTTCTGAGCCTCGTGGAGTATTTCCTGAGCCAAAATCAAAAGATTATCGTAATCTTTTTCTAGATTGTACAAATCAAAGAAGGCCGATTTACCTTCTTTGGTTTGCTCTTTTGCCAGAGGGTCTTGATCGAAAAGTGATCGCATGCGCTCGATAGCCGATTCCAGCATCGTTTGCGTTGCGCCTTTGACAGAGAAAATAAGATCTCCTGTTTCAAGCGTGAAGAGCTGTCCTTCCATGCCGCTAACATAATTTGTGAAAGATTCTGTTGCAATGCGCAGATAGTTCTCGTGATTATAAGCTTCAGAAAGCTTGGAAAAGTGCAAATGTATGGCATGCCGGCCTAGGCGCAAGGCTCCTAGTCTTTGGACGAGGTCCAAAAAGGCTATTTCTTGGGTAGGTGGGCGCTGTTTGGAAAGATCTATCATACAAAGGACATAGGTAAAGATTTCGAGAATTTTAAGCAAGTTCGTCAGAACCGCTCAATAAATAGCACGTGTTTCCATGTCTGGACTCACTTTTTTTTTATCTTGCGCAGAGACTATAAATTTAAGGGATCCTAACCTAGCCCTATGAAAAACAATTCGGTTTCGAAAAGAGGTCTTTAGATTATAAGGTTTTTTTTGGGCGGCGTTAACAGAACTCTAATTTTTTATGAATATAAAGACATGTGGTTTGTAGTTTTAACCTCTGGTTGAGGTTTTGCTTATATAGTTGTTCCACTTAAGAATTATCCATGGCTGCAAATCACCTTTTGACATCGCCTTATTTGCGCACGTACCAAAGTGTACGTTTACGCAATAAGGCTCGACAAAAAGTAATTTTCGCCTATGGGGAAGTCTTAATTGAAACAACTATAGCCTATGCTCTGATCAGATTTTTCCTTGTCCTTGTCGTGTTTTTGTTATGAGAACTCAGCCGTTGAATGAAAAAATGCTGCTGCCTGTTGCTGGCGATAGAGCCGTGCCTGCCTCGAAGGTGCGCTTATGGCTTGATGTTGCGTCCATTTTTCTTTTTGTTCTCTCGCTTCTCGGAATCTGGCTCATTGTTAATGACGGGGATGTGAACCGGACGGATTGGTCTTTTTACCTTACTCTCGCTTTAGTTGTTGTTTCGCTTCTCCTTTTTGCGGCTGTGCTGAGTTTTCAAGCGCGCATGGAAGAAAAATCTCGTTTGGAGACGCTTTATCAAAATCGTATTGATCTGCTGCAAGGAAAGCTGAATACACACGAAACAATGTTGCGTTTGGTTTCTGGTTATCAAGCTGGTGGCATTACTATTTTTGATCGACATAATCGTTATTGGTTCGTCAATAAACGCGCGGCGGAGACGTTGGGCATGGCTCCTGATGAAATAGTGGGGCGACCACCTATCAAGATTCTTTCTGGCGAGCGATTAGAAAAACTAGAGACGCATCTTACAAAGGTGCGCAGCCTCGATATACCGTTGGAATTTGTTGATGGTGTTACGGACAAAGAGGGGAGGACGCGCTTTATCCAGTTCCATTATGAACAAATATCTGATTCGTCAGAGATGAACGGATGCATTCTGTTGCGTGAGGATGATTTTACAAGTCTATTTGTCGAGCGCGAACGTCGTGAAAGAATGCTGCGACAAGTTATTGATACGCTTGTTGCTGTCGTGGATAGGCGTGATCCTTATGCTTCTGGACATTCTTTACGTGTTGGACAATTGGCTGGTGTTTTAGCTCAGGAATTGGAATTGGATCCTATCCTTAAGGAAGCTTCAGAAATTGCCGGTTCCTTGATGAATTTCGGTAAAGTTTTAGTGCCGCGTCATATTTTGACCAAGACCTCGTCTCTTACACCAGAAGAATTGCAGCGTGTCCGCGATAGCATTTTAACATCTGCCGATATTTTGGCCATTATTGGGTTTGAAGGCCCTGTTGTGCCAACGCTGAGACAGGTTCTCGAGCGCTATGATGGCTCGGGTGGTCCCGATGGTCTCAAGGGTGAAGAGATTATGATTACGGCGCGTATTGTGGCTGTAGCTAACGCGTTTGTTGCTTTTGTTTCGCCGCGTGCCCATCGTCCGGGCCTGCCTTTCGGTGAGGCTTTGGCCGTTATTGCTAACGATTCCGGCAAGGCTTTTGATGAGCGTATATTGTTGACTCTGACAGACTATATTGAAAATCAGCCCAACAAGCTTGACTGGCTGAGCGTAAGCAAGCAAGAGTCTGTTTAGCTTTAGGCTCCCAAAACAGGTTCTTGATGAAAACAGCCTTTAAAAAAATAGAAGATCAGGAAGAAGAAGACGTTTTTCTTTTGACCCAAAGCGCTACGCCAAAGGTAAGAGAGATTGGCTCTGTGAACTGGCGCGGTCTTTGGACGTTGATTGTCAAAGAAGTTGAGCGCTTTGTTAAAATCTCGATCCAAACCATTGTTTCTCCTCTTGTGATGACGGTTTTGTTTTATGCCGTTTTTTCTGTTTCGATGGGAAGCGGCGAACGCATGGTTGGTGGCGTTCCTTTTTTGGAGTTTTTAATTCCGGGACTTGTGATCATGTCGATGGCACAAAGTTCTTTCTTCAATACAGCTAGCTCGCTTATTCTCTCCAAGCTTCAAGGCAATCTTGTTGATGTTTTAATGCCGCCCCTTTCTCCTTTAGAGCTAACGATAGGGTATGCTCTTGGCGGTGTTTTACGTGGCTTGGCTGTTGGTATTGTTGCTTTTGCGGTTATGTCTTTTTTTTATCCTTTAAACCTGCCTCATCCTGCTTTTGCACTTTATTTTGCTGTGATGGGATCATTGATGCTTTCTCTTATTGGGCTGATTACGGGCCTATGGGGTGACAGGTTCGATCATCTTGGCGCGATCCAGAATTTTGTTATTATGCCTGCAACCTTTCTTTCCGGTTCTTTCTTTTCAATACAAGAACTTCCTAAGGGATGGGATTTAGCCTGCACACTTAACCCATTTTTCTATATGATTGATGGATTTCGTTATGGATTTACGGGGCATGCTGATGCCTCGGTTTATAATGGCATAGCTTTTTTGCTGATTATCAATATGGCGCTTTTCAATGTTGCTTATTGGATGTTTAATACAAGCTCAAAAATTAAACCTTAGGATATGAAGATGTCACGTTCTGTCTTTCTTTTGTTGATGTGTTTTGTGCTTGCAGCCTGTTCAAGTAATAAAGGGCCGTTGCGCTTGTGCCCACAGGTTGCCAGTTTGCGGGAGCTTGATAGTGCACAAGATTATGGGCGCGAGGAGGCTTCAGAGAAAAACTTGGTTGCTGTGGCAACGCTGGAGCGGATTGAAGGTCAGTGTGAATATGATGATGATGGCGTTGAGATTCTCTTTGATTTAAAGATGGCGGCTCAAAAAGGCCCGCGTCTTGGGGGTGAGCAGGTTAATTTCCCTTACTTTATTTCGGTTGTTTCTCCACAAGGAGAGGTTTTGGATAAGAAAATGATGTCCGAACAGTTCATTTTTGAAGATGGGGTAGAAGAAGTCAAAAAAATAGAGCCTTTACGGATTTTTCTTCCCCTTGATGAGGGTGAAGATGCCTCGACCTATCGTGTTTTGCTTGGTTTTCAGCTCACTCCAGAGCAAATTGAAGCCGTACGTGGGGAAAAATAAAAAAAGCTCCTTTACCTTAATAAATAAGCTGTTTTCTTGATTCCTAGGATCATAAGTGGCATATAACGGTTGTTGTTTCTTGCGACTTATGGGGCTTTTTGTGGAATTCTATTTTATTCAGTTTCTCACGGGTTTATCAACCGCAGCCGTTCTTTTCCTTGTTACCAGTGGCCTTAGCCTTATTTATGGTGTGACTCGCATTCTCAATTTTGCTCATGGCGGCCTTTATATGCTGGGCGCCTATATGGCCTATAGCCTGACCCAATATCTGGGCGGTGAGGGAATGAATTTCTGGTTTGCGCTTTTGTTGGCCTCTTTGGGGGCTAGTATAGTTGGTGTGGCCATTGAAATGCTTGTTTTGCGCCGCGTTTATCATGTGCCCGAGCTTTACCAACTTTTGGCGACTTTTGCGCTTCTCCTCATCATTCAAGATTCAACTCTTCATATCTGGGGGCCAGATGATTTGTTGGGACCGCAGGCACCCGGAATGGCGGGGGCTGTTTCTATCTTGGGGATGCCTTTCCCAACTTATGATCTTTTCCTTATCGGTTTTGCTGTGGTGGTTATGCTGGGGCTTTATCTCTTGCTTTTCAAAACGCGCTTTGGTGTTTTGTTGCGCGCCGCTACAGAAGACAGAGAAATGGTGGCTAATCTTGGTACAAACCAGAAATGGCTTTTCACGGCTGTGTTCGCTTTGGGGAGCTTGCTTGCGGGTCTTGGTGGTGCGCTGCAATTACCGCGTGAGAGTGTCAGCCCCATCATGGACAGCAACATGACTATGGATGCCTTTATTGTCGTTGTCATTGGCGGTATGGGGAGCCTCTTTGGCGCGGTTGTGGCTTCTATTATTGTTGGGGTGGTGCAGGCTTTCGGCATTCTTATTTTTCCGGAGATCACGCTTGTGCTTTTGTTTCTGATTATGGCCGTGGTGTTGAGCTTCAAACCATATGGCCTTTTTGGCCGCGCCGAGGACATGGTTGTTGAAAAGGCTTTGGTTAAAGGCGGCGCGCTTAAACGACCTGCTGCTAAGATGAGATATGTGTGGATAGGTCTGGGTCTTTTCTTGCTAGCGTTGCCGTGGTTTGCTGGCTCTTACGCTTTGGTGCTCACCAGCGAGATTCTTATCTTCGCTTTATTCGCAGCCTCTTTACATTTCATTATGGGACATGGCGGCGTAGCGGTGTTTGGTCATGCGCTTTATTTTGGTTTGGGGGCTTATGCGGTTGCTTTGCTGACAAAATATTTTGCTGTTGCGATGCCGCTAGCGCTTTTTGCTGCGCCTGTGCTTGCAATCGTTGGCGCACTTTTGTTTGGTTGGTTTTGTGTGCGCTCTCAGGGCATTTATTTGGCCATGTTGACTTTTGCTTTTGCTCAAATGGTGTGGGCTGTTGCTTTCCAATGGTATGATGTGACAGGCGGAGATAATGGCATTTTGGGCGTTTGGCCGCCTGCATGGGCGAGTGATAAGGCTGTTTTCTATTATATGGTTTTAGCGCTGTGCGGGGCTTCCATTTTGATTTTGCGCTATGTTGTTTTCTCGCCTTATGGTTATGCGCTGCGGGCTGTGCGCGATCAGTCAAGACGTGCTGAGGCCATTGGCCTTAACGGCAAAAGACTGCAATGGATTGGGCTTGCTTTTTCTGGCGCTTTTGCAGGTTTGGCCGGAGGTCTGTTTGCTTATAGCAAGGGGAGCGTCTTTCCAACGATGTTGGACATACATTCAACAATGGATGCGATTGTTATGACGCTTTTGGGGGGCTTGAGCACGATTTCTGGCCCTCTTGTGGGGAGTGTGACCTACATTTGGCTCAAGAGTGAGATCAGCCGCTATACCGAGTTGTGGCGTTTTGCCTTGGGGCTTATCATTTTGGCTATTGTTATCTTTTTCCCACGCGGTATCGTGGGGACATTCAATGCGTGGTTTGAGAAACATAAAAGGAGAAAAAAATCATGAAAAAGATTCTGATTGGAATGGCTCTGTGCTTTGTGTTTTTGTCTATGTCAGCGCTAGCTCAAGAAGCTAAAAAGCCGATTAAAATTGGGTATATTAATGTTCCTACGGGTGCTGCCTACATGTCGGTGCCAGCCTATAACGGTGTTAAGTTGGCGATTGAAGAAATTAATGCCAAGGGCGGTGTTTTGGGGCGTCCTCTGGAAATCATTTCTCGTGATAGCAAAATGGATCCTGGGGAAGCGGTACGCTTGGCTGAAGAACTGGTGTCACGTGATAAAGTGGATGTTTTGATGAATACTGACTCTTCGGCTGCATCAATCGCTGTTGCTGGGTGGGCCAAGCAAAATCACATGCCCTTTGTTGTGACAGCATCTGAAGCCGACAGCATTATTTGGAATCAAGAAAATTCTTATGTCGCACGTTCTAATTCAGGCGGCTATGCGTGGAACGCTGCTGTCATCAAAAAAGCGATGGCGGTGCATGGTGACAAATTAAAAAATAAACGCTGGGTTACGATTGCGCCGAGCTTTGAGTTTGGGCGTTCACTTGTTGGTTCGGCTAAATATATTGCCACGGCGCAAGGCCTTAATCCCACGTGGGTTGGGGAGCAATGGCCTGTTTATAATAAGCTGTCTGCGGGTTCTACGATTGTGGCGTTAGAGCGCACCAATCCTGAAGTTGTCTATGCCATCCTTTTTGGGACGGATGTTGTGAAGTTTGTTCGTGAAGCCAAGAAACGTAACTTCATTAAGGATAGAATTTTTGTTTTTCCAACACTTGCTATACCGGAAAATATTGAAATGCTTGGTGCAGAGATGCCCAAAGGGTGGGTAACGGTTGGGCATCCTTTCGATGAGCTTAGGGCAAAGAAACCTGCCTTAGATGATTTCATGAAAAGCTATGAAGCGGCCTATCCCGATCAACCTATTAAATCTTATTCTATTTCGGGTTATAACGGTATCAAGTTGATTGCGGCGGCGATTGAAAAAGCGGGTTCAACCGATTCTGAAAAAATCGCGGCGGCTTTTGATGATGTGCAATTTGATGCGTCTTTTGGTGAGGAAACACTTCGTAAAATAGATCATCAGGCCACAACAGCTTACTGGGTCGGCGTTTCAGATGTTGCGGATGGTAAGGGAAAGCTGAGTGATTGGAGCGAGTACAATATGCGTGACAACTCCCCACCGGATTCCTACATTTTGAAGATTCGTAACAAGAAGTAAGGGGAAGATCATGAAAAAAGTTTTTCTCGGAATAGTGTTTTGCCTAGCGCTTCTATCTCTGCCTGCCGTAGCGCAGGAGGCTAAAAAGCCGATTAAAATTGGGTATATTAATGCCCAGACAAATGGTTCTTATTTTACCTATCCTAGCGGTCATGGGATTAAATTGGCCATTGAAGAAATTAACGCCAAGGGCGGCGTTCTAGGCCGTCCGTTGGAGCTTTTTAGCCGTGACAGCAAAATGGATCCCGCAGAAGCCGTGCGCTTGGCTGAAGAATTGGTGTCACGTGACAAGGTGGATGCTCTTTTGATGGCTGATTCTTCGGGGCCTACAGTTGCTGTGGCTGAATGGGTTCAAAAAAACCACGTGCCGCTCGTTAGCACAACGGGAGGCTCTGATAATATTATATGGAAGAATGGAAGCGACTATGTCGTGCGCACCAATTTTGGCGGATATCCTGTGGATTCCGGCGTGATTAAAAAAGCAATCGA
>DOBW01000130.1:8462-16227 GCA_003504035.1 Rhodospirillaceae bacterium
GCGCAAATGATCAAAAAAGTTGTCAAAGAGCAGAAACTCAATGCCAATTGGGTTGGTGAGCAGTGGCCTGCCTATAATAAGCTTGTGGCTGGGCCTGTGATTGCTGCACTTGAACAGGATAAACCCGATGTCATTTTTTCTGTTCTTGTAGGGAGTGATTTGGTGAAGTTTGTCCGTGAGGCAAGAAAACGTGGATTCATTAAGGACAGAATTTTTATTTTTCCTTATCTCTCTATGCCCGAACACTACAAAATGATTGGCAAAGAAGTTCCTAAGGGCTGGCTTACGATGGGGGCCCCCTATAATGAACAGGCCCTTAAAAAACCTGTTCTAGCCGCGTTCATGAAGCGCTATGAAGCAGCGTATCATGAGCCAATTAAGGATTATTCTATTTCGGGCTATAATGGCGTTAAGGTGCTTGCGGCAGCCATGACAAAAGCGGGTTCCACTGATCCTAAAAAAGTTGCAGCAGCTTTTGATGATTTGCGCTTTGCTACGCCGTTGGGCGAAGAAACAATCCGCAAAATAGATCATCAAGCTACGACAGCTTTTTGGGTTGGCCTCTCGGATTTCATAGATGGCAAGCCTAGCATTAGAAATTGGACAGAATATAATGTGAACGACAACTTGCCACCGGATGCCTACATTTTGAAGATTCGTAACAAGAAGTAAGGAAAAGATCATGAAAAAAGTTTTACTAGGAATAGTGTTTTGCCTAGCGCTTCTATCTCTATCTGCCGTAGCGCAGGAGTCCAAAAAGCCGATTAAAATTGGGCATATTAATGCGCAGACAAACGGAACTTATTTTACTCATCCGAGCGGATACGGGATTAAACTGGCCATTGAAGAAATTAACGCCAAGGGCGGCGTATTGGGGCGGCCTCTGGAGGTCATAAGTCGAGATAGTAAGATGAATCCTGGAGAGGCCGTGCGTTTGGCTGAAGAGCTTGTGGTACGCGACAAGGTTGACGTGCTTATGGCTAGTGATGCCTCGGGTCCTGTGGTTGCTTTGGCGTCGTGGGTTAAGCGTAATCATATGCCTCTCGTTGTGGCAACGGGAGATTCAGATAATGCCATATGGGGAGAAGGAAGCAGTGATTATGTTGCGCGTATAAATGCTGGTGGTTATGTGAAGAATAAAGCTATTATGCAAAAACTTACCCAAGTGTACGGAGATAAAATCAAAAACAAACGCTGGGTCTCGGTTGCGCCGGCTATTGAGTTCGGGCGTTATTATGTCAAGACAATTAAGCAATTAGCCGAGCAAGAAGGACTAAAAGCCAAATGGGTAGAGGAGCAATGGCCCGCTTTCGGAAAGATGGAGGCCGGTTCTACAATCATGGCTCTGGAGCATGCCAATCCCGATATTGTCTATGTTATACTTTCAGGATCAGACGTTGTCTCGTTTGTACGAGAAGCCAAAAAGCGGGGCTTTGTCAAAAACCGGATATTCATTTTCCCTTATCTTTCTATGCCCCAGCATTTTGAACTGCTGGGAAAAGAAGTGCCTAAGGGGTGGATATCACTAGGTTGTCCGTTTGATGATTTGAAGAAGAACAAGCCTGCCTTGAAGGCCTTCATGCAGAGATATGAGGCAGCTTATCACAAACCGGTCTCCAACTTTTCTTTGACTGGTTATAATGGTATTAAGGCCATTGCGGCGGTGATTGAAAAAGCAGGTTCAACGGATCCTGAAAAAATAAAAGATGCCTTCGATGATTTGCGTTTCGATACGCCTTTTGGAGAGCAAACAATTCGTAAAATAGATCATCAGGCGACTGCGTTTCTTTGGGTTGGCCTTTCGGATTTTATTGACGGCTATCCTGGGATAAGGCAATGGACGGAATACAATGTGAATGATACTTCTCCACCGGATTCCTATGTTTTGAAATTACGGGGCAGGAAGTAAATATGGGTAAGCATCCTTCGTCATCTTTGCTAACCGTTTCGGATTTGCGAAAATCTTTCGGCGGGCTAGAAGCAGTTGCAGGTGTTTCTTTTGATGTTCGTCTGGGTCAGATTGTTGCGCTTATCGGTGCCAATGGGGCAGGGAAGACGACAACCTTTAACTGCATTAATGGTCAGCTCCGCGCTGATAGCGGTCAGGTGCTTTACAATCCTGCTTCTTTGACAACGGAAGAACGCATTCGTTTGGAAAAAGAACACGAGCTTCAAAAGACGGATGCGCCGCAGCCTCATGATATTACGGGGCGTTTGCCGCGCCGCATAGCGCGTCTTGGGATTGGGCGCACTTTTCAGATCACGGCCACCTTTGGCAGCATGACGGTGCTTGAAAATGTGCAGATGGTGTTGATTGCTCAGAAAAGAGCATGGCGGCGATTCTGGGGCTATGTTGGCAACATGTATTGTGATGAGGCTATGTCCTTGCTCGATACCGTTGGCTTGAAATCTCAGGCTAACGGCCATGCTGCGATATTGGCTTATGGCGACTTAAAACGGCTTGAGCTGGCCATGGCGTTGGCGGGTGGTCCCAAGTTGCTTTTGATGGACGAGCCAACCGCGAGTATGGGGGTGGAGGAACGTGACAGCCTCATGCGTTTGACACACTCTATTGCTAAAGAAAAAAATATCGGCGTTCTGTTCACCG
Organism: Rhodospirillaceae bacterium; assembly: GCA_003504035.1. GTDB lineage: Bacteria > Pseudomonadota > Alphaproteobacteria > UBA9219 > UBA9219 > UBA9219. Next base: position 11,071 of record DOBW01000130.1, read on the forward strand.
AGCATGATATGGACACCGTTTTCACTTATGCCGATTGGATCATCGTGATGCATCGCGGCAGTGTTATTGCACGCGGCAATACCAAATCTATAAAAACAAATGCGTATGTACGCGAAGTTTATCTTGGAGAAGAAAAAAAACATGCCTAAACACACATTTTTTATCTTGTTGGCTTTTGTTATGTTTTTGTCTCCTGCGATGGCAGCTGAAAAAACCAAGCCTGTCATCATTGGCGACAGCTTTCCCTATACGGCCTTTACGGGGGAAGGTGTCTTGTACAAAAAAGGCTGGACGGAAGCCGTTCGTGAGATCAACGCCAATGGCGGTTTGCTTGGGCATCCCGTTAAAGTTGTCTCACGCGATCATGGCGCAACGCCTGAGGAAGGGCTTCGTGTGGCACAGGATTTGGTCATACGTGAAAAAGCCGATGTTCTGGCAGGCACAGGGTTTGCCTCTATAACCAATGCAATTGCCAATTATACGGGCAAAGAAAAGATTCCCTTTGTGACGATGTGGAACACGACAGATGCGGCTGATGGCAAACAAAATGATTACATGTTTTCTGTCATATCCTCGGAAAGTCTTTCGGTTCCCTTGGCCGATTATGCGGCAAAACTAAAGGTTAAAAGATGGGCTTTGATTGCGCCTAATTTTGCTTATGGTCGTCTTGTTTTAAAGAAGTTTAAAGAACGTCTCAAGAAATTGCGTCCTGATGTTGTTTTCGTGGCTGAGCGCTTTCCAACCGTGGGCAAGATTAATGCGGCTGGTGAAGTCATGAGCTTGATTAAAGAAAAGCCTGAAGCCATTTTTTCGGGTTTATTTGCTTCTGATTTTACGGCGTTTGTGCGGGCGGGCAATCAGCGCAATTTCTTTGATGATAAAGTCATCGTTGCGCCGGAAGCTGGACGCCGCGTTTACACAAAAATGGTTGGCAAAGAATTGCGCGGCACATGGTGCGTTACGGGTGATCCCGAGGTCACTACGGAAGGCCCTGCAGCCGCATTTTACGAAGGATTCGAAAAACGTTTCAGATCGCAGCCGGATGGGTATGTCTATGCTGGTTATCTCATATACAAGTTTATCTTTGCGGCGATTGAAAAGGCCGGATCGACTGATCCCGACAAGGTAGCCAAAGCTTTGGAGGAAGTGGAACTGACAACGCCGCTCGGCATTATTCGTATGAACCCGCAAAATCATCGCTCCAATTATGGCACATGGGTCGGACGCTTGCAGCCAACGGAAACCAGTGCCAAACTGGTTGATTGGGAATACAAAGATGCAGCTCCCTATCTCGATTTTGATTGAAAGGTGAAACATTATGATTAGAAAATGTTTTTTCGTTTTTTCGTTGTTGCTTGCCTCAACTTTTCCAGCTGCGGCGGGGGAGCCGATTGTTATTCCCGATATCTCCAGCTATACGCTTGGGGCGTCATTTTCAGCTCCCGTGAAGCGTGGCTTTGAAATGGCACAAGAGGAAATTAATGCAGCGGGAGGCGTTCTTGGCAGCCACATTTATTTTGATCATATTGATGATACGGGATCACCCGGAGCGGCCATAACGAGGCTTCAGCAAATTGTGCTTGAGGAAAAGCCAATTTTATTTACGGGGTGTAATTTGGCCAATATTGAACTGGCTTTTTCTTCTTTTGCGAAACAACATAAAATATTGCAAGTGTCGGCCTGTCTTAATAGTGATAGCGCTATGTGGGGAAAGGGACATGATTATATGTTCCGTGGTTTTGGTCCAATGATTTACGGTATTAATATGGCCATGGCAGAGAGTGCGGCTCGAAAAGGCAAACTTAAATGGGCGGCTGTCAATTATAATTATGCGTGGGGGCAGGAGAATCTTGCGGCTTTTAAAGAAAGCATTTCTCGCTTTTTGCCTAACGTTAGGTGGGTCGAGGAACATTGGGTGCCTATCGGCAAAATTGATTCTGGCAGTATCATTAACGCAATTATAGAAAGCGGCGCGGATGCGGTTTATACTTCTTTGGCGGGTTCTGATCTTTCACAATTTTTTCGTGAAGCCAAAAAACGTGGCTTGACGGAAAAGGTTTTGATTGTTGGTGATAATATAGGGCGGCCAGAGTTTAGAGAAATCATGAAAGATGAAATGCCTCAGGGAATTATAACGATTGCTGTCTTGCCTTATGAGTATCCGATTACAAAAAAAATGAAGGTCTTTGCTCAGAAATATCAAAAAAAATATAAGCAAAAAGTTCGCTATACGGCACTGTCTTCTTATATGACGGCAAAAACAATTGCTGCGGCTATCACAAAAGCAGGCTCTTTTTATACGGAAGATATTGCTGCAGCGCTTAAGGGGCTTCAGTTTGATAGCATCTATGGGCGCACCACAGTCCGCGCCATCGACAACGTCCCTGACAACGGCTTGTGGATTGGAGAGACGATTAATAAAGACGGAAAACCAACTTTTACTAATGTGAGATATATTCAGGGTAAAAGATACTTTCCGTCTGATGAATATATCAAAAAACTTAGGAGGAAATGATGCTAAGAATTTCGTGGTTTAATATGATTAGAAAATGGTTTTTCGTTTTTTCGTTGTTGCTTGCCTTAACTTTTCCAGCTGCTGCGGGGGAGCCGATTATCATTCCCGATATTTCCAGCTATACAGTTGGGGCGGCTTTTGCGGGCCCTACGCGGCAAGGGTTCGATATGGCGGAGGAAGAAATCAATGCCGCTGGAGGCGTTTTGGGCCGTCCTATCAAGTTTGAGCATATCGATGATATTGGCGATCCAGGCGCAGCCGTGACAAAGCTTGAGCAAATCATACTCAAGGAAAAACCGATTTTGTTTACGGGTTGCAATCTGGCGACGATTGAACGCGCTTTCTCGGCCTATGCGAAGAAGAACAAGATACTGCAAATTTCATCTTGTACAAATGGAGATCAGGTCGTTCTGAAGGATGGGCATGATTATATGTTTCGTGGGGCTGGTCCGCTTACTTATGGCATCAATATGGGGATGGCTGAGCGTGCAGCCCAAAAAAGAAAGCTTAAATGGGCAGCAATTAATCATAATTATGCGTGGGGTCAAGAAAACTTAGCGGGCTTTAAAGAAAATCTACATAGCTATTTGCCTCAAGCTTCTTGGGTTGCGGAACATTGGGTGACTGTTGGAAAAATAAATGCGGGTAGCATCGTGAATGCCGTCATGAAAAGCGGTGCGAATGCGATTTATACCTCTCTGTGGGGAAGTGATTTGTCACAATTTCTCCGTGAAGCCAAAAAGCGTGGGCTTACCGAAAAAGTTCTTATTGTCGGTGAAGGTATCGGGCGTCCGTACTTTATGAAAGTTATAAAAGGGGAAATGCCACTAGGCGTGGTGACTGTCGGCATTTTGCCCTATGAAGATCCTGTGACGCCAAAAATGAAAGCGTTTGCACAAAAGTATCAGGAAAAATATCATCAGTCTGTTCGCTATGCGGCGATGTCAGCCTATATGACAGCAACTAGTATTGTCGCAGCGATTGAAAAAGCGGGGGCGGTTGATACAGAAAAAGTCGCGGCTGCGCTCAAGGGTTTAAAATTTGACAGCATTTACGGGCCTATTACTGTTCGTGCGATTGATAATGTGCCTGACAATGGTATGTGGGTCGGGGAGACGGCGCTAAAAAACGGTCAGCCCATTCTTGTGAATGTCAAATATCTGGACGGCAAAGACTATTTTCCGTCTGATGAATATATCAAAAAACTTAGGGCAAAATGATGCTGAAACTTTCTCGTTTGAATACCTATTACGATCAGGCGCATATTTTGCGCAATATGTCTTTGAAGGTAGAAGCTGGCGAGGTTGTGGCGCTCTTGGGCCGCAACGGTGCGGGGAAGTCAACCACGATGAAGGCTATAATTGGCACGGTTCCGGCAACGTCTGGGACGATCAAATATTGTGGCCATGATTTGCGGAAGCTTGAAAATTATGAAGCGGTGCGCCTTGGGATTGGCTATGTGCCAGAGGACCGCCGGATTTTTCGTAAATTGACTGTTCTTGAAAATCTGATAACGGGGCAAAAGCCGCCACGCGCAGGGCAGGAGCCTTGGACTATCAAGCGCGTCTATGAGCTTTTTCCTAAATTAGAAGAAATCAAGGCGCGTCTTGGTGAGCAGCTTTCCGGTGGTGAGCAGCAAATGTTAACCGTAGGACGTACGTTGATGACAAATCCTTCCTGCTTGCTTTTGGATGAACCTACGGAAGGTTTGGCCCCTGTCCTCGTTCAGCAGGTCACAGCGGCTATTCAGCACCTTAAAAGGCGAGGACTGGCCGTTTTGATGTCCGAGCAAAACCGGAACACAGCGGCTTCTTTGGCTGACCGCGTTTATGTCCTTGAAAAGGGCAAAATTATCTATGAGGGTAAGGTTAAGGATATGCCCGCCACCGCCCAAAAGGCCTTGGGGTGGTAGGTTAAGCGTTATACCGCCAACTTCAAACGACCATTAGAAAGCTCAAACGGTTCGATGGTTGGACGTTCAGCTTTTGGCAATAATTCAATCTCTGCTTTGACGGCATGCAGGGCAATTACGCCAAACTCTTTGAGTGATTGATGTCGATTTTTGGTTCTTGTTTCAGGCGTTTCAGTTTGTGATTTCCGAGGTTTGTTTGTCGTCTCTTTTTTGATGCATTGTCTGTCAAGTTGATAGCATTCGCGGCTTTCGAGATAGTATTTATAAATCTCAATGGGTCGTGATAGGACATCACGTGCTGCCAGTTTAATACCTTCCCGTATTTTTTCACGTTTTACGCCGCTTAGAGCATCATGTTTGGCCATGCGTATTTCGCCGAGGCAAATGACTTTTCCCGCTTGCTTCCAATCACGCGGATCGTAAATGCGATCAATCTTGCCGTATGGCAGCATATTGACAAAGTCGAGAGGTTTTTTGCGTGGGAGAAAAATAAGCCTTGTTGTTTCTTTCAGCTTTGGCAACATGTCGCTTTGATGTTTGGGGTCGATCGTGTAGGGCACCTCAAGTGTATTATATACGCTCTTGTCTGATGCCCCGCAGACGCTTGTTGTGATGTGTCCCCATGAGTTTAATGCAAAATAGCGTGATGCATATTGCCAAGGGTATCTAGCTTGTTGGCGACTTTCTGCAAAAGTAAGTCCTGGTTTTTCTAAAAAATATTCAAACGTGC
>DOBW01000036.1 GCA_003504035.1 Rhodospirillaceae bacterium
CTGGGATGGCGCGGCAAATCACCCCCACGTGGGAAAATAACGCCCCAAGGCACGTCCGTTGGCCTGCCAAAAAGCTCACCATTGATAAAATTAGCAAGCCTCCCCAGCCCCAAACCAATAGGCGTCACACAGGCCAGAATATCCGTAAAAGCAAGAAACTTTATTTTGCGGCGCTTCGCAAACAACCAAGCCGCCAGCGCCACGCCCAGCAAACCACCATGAAACGACATGCCACCATGCCAGACCTGTAATGCCTCTAGCGGGTGGGCGAAATAATATGAAAACTGATAGAAGAAAACGTAACCAATTCGCCCGCCCAAAACCGTTCCAATCACAGCCCATGTCAGGAAATCATCATAATCCTGCGTTGTAGGCGATCCTTTGAACTCACGAGCCAAACGCAAACATTGCCACCAGCCGAGCAGGAAACCGCCCAGATAAGCCAGCGCATACCAGCGCACAACAAAAGGGCCAATCTCAATAAGGACAGGATCGAGCGGTGGAAAAAGCAAACTAAGCATTGTATTTCCTTTGATAGGCTTGAACAGGAAGCTTATACTGAAAGACAGTAACGTGCAAAAGAGATGAAGACAGGAAAAGTGATGAAAAAAGCTGACGAGACCGGATTAAGTGATTTTCTGAAGTTAGGCGAGACGGCCCTGTCTGCTCTTGCCGGAGCCGCACGCGATATGCAAGAAAACAAAGGTGAAAAATGTGATTTCATCGCACGTAAGCTAAATTTAGTCACGCGCGAAGAATTTGACGCCGCTTTTGCTATGATCAAGAAGGCGCGCATGATTCAAGATGATTTGATAAACCGCATCGAAAAAATGGAAAAAGCGTTCAAATCACCTAAATCGACAAAGCCTAAAACCAAAAAACGGACTCCTGCGCGAAAGTAATTTTACTTTCTATTAAGTTTCATAAAATTCTAAGAAGCTCTTTTTCGCGATTCAAGCCCCTGAAATGATTCAAAAAAGGAGTCATTTGAATCACTTAGTTCGATTTCGAAAAGATTCGGTTTGACCCTGCACCTGTGACTCAAAACACACGCCCTCTCACCTATACAACCAAATCACATTCAGACTCTTGCGGCGCAATCAGCAAGTTTGATATTCCTCTTGCATTCCTTTTGAACAAGGCTTTTTGGCATGACCCTTCTTTCTTCTGTTTCCGAGCAACATCTTGCTAACAATCCCCTCGACATTGTCGAAGAGATCGTAACCGCCAACGAATGGCTGTTTGATCGCGCCAATGATGACGAGATGATTGTCGAGCTTGCAGGACGTTGGTGCCACTATCGTATGTACTTCGTATGGCAACGTGAAGTCGGTGCACTTCAGTTCTCTTGTCAATTTGACATGCGGGTGCCCGAAGGCAAACGCACAGATGTCAACGACCTTCTCTCGATGCTCAACAGCCGTTTGTGGTTGGGGCATTTTGATCTGGAGACGCAGCAAAACTCGCCGCTCTTCCGCTATACCGTTTTGACACGCAGTGATCGTATGCCGGGCGTTGAAATGCTGGAAGATCTTGTCGAAATTGCGCTGACGGAATGCGAACGCTTCTACCCTGCCTTCCAGTTCGTCATGTGGGGCGGTAAGCGTCCATCAGAGGCTTTGGCCGCTGCTATGATCGACACGGCAGGACAAGCTTAGACCTTCGTGCCAGAGACCAAGCAAAAAACAGCTGCAGCAGCGCTCGCTTTGCTCACCGATTATGCGTGGCATGAGATCACACTCCCCCTTCTCGCCAAAAAATCAAAACAGCCCCTCGCGCAGCTTGAAAAGCTTTTAGACTCAAAGGAAGAGATTCTCCCTTTGATCAATAATCAAATAGATCGGCTCACCCTTCAAGCAACGCCCGAAGCTGAAGAAGGCCTTTCTCTCACCGAACTTCTTTTTGACATTCTCATGACAAGATTTGAGGTCATGGAACCCTATCGCTTTGGATTGACCGCGCTTGCGGATGAAGCGCGGCGCACACCGGAAATTGCTTATCCGCTTTATAAAGCCCACCACAAATCCATGTCTCTCTACCTCACCCATGCTGGCGATTGTCCTACAGGCCTTGCCCACAACCTTCATACGGCTTTGCTTGTTGGAACCTATTACCTCGTTTTTATAAAATGGTGCCGCGACACATCTCCTGATTTATCGCGCACGATGGCAGGTCTAAATCGCGCGCTTCAAACACTGGAAAGAATCGGTCTTAAGAAATGGGATTAATATTGTAGGATTTTTATACACCAAAAAAATCAGCTTTTGAGCCATTTTTTATGGTAAAAAAAGGCGTGACAAATTAGTTAATAAGCGTCATATTAACTCACGTTAACCTTAACGTTTTCCCGAGGTTTGTGGAGACACGTTTTTGAGACAACGACTAACGCTTGAACAAGGACAAAAAATGTCAAACACCCCAAAGAACCCTTTCTTCGATGCTGATTTCTCTAAATGCATGGATTTTTCAAAAATAATGGATCCTGCAAAAATGATGGATCCCTCAAAAATGATGGACGCCACAAAAATGATGGATATGTCAAAATTTCTCGATATATCTAAGGTTTTTGGTGAATGCAAGATGCCCAATGTTGACGTTGAAGCCATGATGGCCTCGCAACGTAAAAACGTTGAAGCCATGGCCGCAGCTAACCAAAAAGCTTTTGAAGGCATGCAAGCCTATATGCAGCGCCAATCTGATTTAGCCCGCCAAAGCTTTGAATCAGCAAATGGCCTCGTTCAGGCTGTTGTCGCAGCCCCAACGCCAGAGGAAAAGGTCACCAAACAGGTTGAAGCAACCAAGTCAACGATTGAGACCTGCGTCAACAGCCTTAAAGAGCTTTCTGACCTTCTCTCCCAAAGCCAGATACAAACCATTCAATCCATGTCCGATCGTATGTGTGAAAATATGGATGAAATGAAGGGCATGATTAAAACCGGTAGCAACTGCTGCGCCAAATCAGAATAACCCTTTTTCTTCCTAGCTACCTTTGTTCAAGCATATAAAACGCGGTTTCTTCAGAAACCGCGTTTTATCTTGTTAACCAATAAAAATGGCTTTTTCTCTATCTTTGACCAGACATCTCTTGTGCCTTTTGACGCAAAACTCTAAAATCCCCCGATGACTATATATGTTCGTTTTGCTCCCTCGCCCACCGGCTTGTTGCATGTTGGCAATATCCGTGCGGCCTTATTTAATTTTCTCTTCGCCCGCCATTATGGCGGACGCTTCCTCCTGCGCATGGACGACACCGATCAAGAGCGCTCTAAGTCCGAATATGAAGCCGCCATTCGCCGCGATCTTACATGGCTTGGCATTACGTGGGATGAGGAAGCGCGGCAATCCACGCGCGTGGATCGCTACAGCGAAATTCTTGAAAAATTAAAAGCAGAGAGCCATGTTTATCCCTGCTTTGAAACACAGGAAGAACTTGGTCTTAAACGTAAAACACAATTAGGGCGAGGCCTTCCACCTGTTTATGATCGCGGCGCACTAAAACTTTCCCCACAAGAAATTGAGGGGAAATTAGCAAGCGGCCAAAAACCACATTGGCGTTTTAAGCTCACGCACACAGATGTGAAATGGGAAGATGGCATCCAAAAAAGCAAAAGCGTTCCGGCCTCGTCCATTTCTGATCCCGTTATTGTGCGCGAAGATGGCGTTCCTCTTTATACCTTCTGTTCGGTTATTGATGATGCCGATATGGGGATCACGCATATTATTCGCGGCGAAGACCACGTAACAAACACAGCCGTACAGCTGCAATTATGGGGCGCCATAACAGACAAGCCAGCGCCCGTCTTTGCCCACTTCCCGCTTCTTGTCAGCGCGGACGGAAAAGAAATGAGCAAACGCCTCGGCTCGCTCTCCATTGCCTCAATGCGCGATGACACACACATTGAAGCTATGGCTATTAATTCTCTGCTGGCCAAGCTGGGAACATCTGATCCCATTGCCCCCTATCTTGATATGGATGATCTAGCGGCTTCTTTTGATCTTTCCAAAATCTCGCGTGCAACACCAAAGTTCGATATGAAAGAATTGAAACACATCAGCGCCAAGATTCTTCACACAACATCTTATGAAAACATCAAGGACAAACTTGCTGCACAAAGCCTTGGCGATGTCACCGAAGCTTTATGGAACACTGCGCGAGCTAATCTTGAGCTCTTAGAAGATATTCGCCTGTGGCAAAATGTCGTTGATGGTCCGCTTACACCCTTATGTGAAGATAAAGATTTCCTTGTGCAGGCCACCGAAACATTGCCGCCTGAGCCATGGGATCACAGCACGTGGAAAGCTTGGACGGATATGCTCAAACAAAAAACAGGACGTAAAGGCAAAGACCTTTTTATGCCGCTACGCCTTGCGCTAACAGCCCAAAATCATGGACCTGAGTTAAAACTTCTTCTACCCCTTATTGGACGGAAACGCGCACTGGCGCGCCTCGCAGGAAAAAAAGGGGTAGAAGAAGT
>DOBW01000043.1:0-3100 GCA_003504035.1 Rhodospirillaceae bacterium
ACCAGATCAAGCTGGAAATCCTCCATAGCGGGATAGAGGATTTCCTCTACAGCTGGATTGAGTCGGTGAATTTCATCAATGGATAGAACATCATGCGGCTGAAGGTTGGTCAGCAGGGCCGCCAAATCTCATGCGCGAGCAATGACAGGACCGGAAGTGCCCCGAAAGCCGACATTCAGCTCTTTGGCAACAATTTGCGCGAGCGTTGTTTTTCCCAATCCGGGAGGGCCGAAAAAAAGAACATGATCAAGCGGTTGTTTGCGTTCCTTCGCAGCTTGAATGAAAACACTCAGGTTGCTTCTCAGTGTTTCTTGCCCGATAAAATCGCGCAATTTTTCAGGACGCAGAGCTATATCCATCCCCTCACCTGCGAGAGGCGCAGTGGCAACAAGACGATCTGTGGTTTCCTGTGTCATACGCTTTTATCCTTTTGGCCTAGTTCCGCCAATGCGGCTCGAATAAGGGCATCAAGCTTGGCCGTTTCCCCGAGTTGGTTCCGTGCTGCACTGGCGGCGACAAAAGCCTCCATCCGGCGATAGCCTAGATGAAGAAGCGCTGAAAGAACATCTTCCATCAGACTGTTATCTTGGGTTGGTACGGCTTTCAAGGAAGTTATCGTTGTCATGCCGAAATGAGCAACCTTGTCTTTAAGCTCTGTGATGATGCGTGTGGCAATTTTAGGCCCAACCCCATCGGCTGCGGTGATAGGAACCTTGTCCTGTGCGGCTATGGTGCTGGAAAGACTTTCGGGAGACAAAACGCTCAAGATAGCGAGTGCGGCTTTTGCGCCAACACCCTGCACGGTGGTGAGAAGGCGGAACCAGTCGCGTTCGGATTTTTGGGCGAAGCCGTAAAGATTAATGTCATTTTCGCGCACAATGGTTTCAACCCACAGCGCCAAAGGAGAATCAGGAGTCCCCGCCAGCTGCAGCGTATGAGCCGAACAGGACACCAAATACCCCACGCCCTGCACATCCAAAATGATCTGCTTCTCAGTGATATTGTCGATGATGCCTGTAAGTTTACCAATCATTTTTCTGTCCTTCAAATATGATTCACATGATGCGCGTGACAGATGGCAACTGCAAGGGCATCGGCGGCATCGGTGGTCAATTTTCCAGAGTTGGGCAGTAAAATGCCAATCATGTTTTGAATTTGGGTTTTATCGGCATGGCCATAGCCTGTGACACATTGTTTTATTTTGTTGGCTCCATATTCCGTAACGGGAAGACCTGCACAAGCCGCAGAAACCATAACCACGCCCCGCGCTTGGCCTAATTTGAGGGCGGAGGCGGCGTTTTTATTGACAAAAGTTTCTTCAATAGCAGCCTCGTTGGGCGTGTGGAGCGCGATAATATCGGTGAGGTTTTCTATCAGTGTTTTAAGCCGCTCTGCCATGGGCAGCGTGCAGGCAGGACTAACGCGTCCCGCCGCGATGAAGGACAGGTGGTTATCTTCTTGCCGGATGATGCCCCAGCCCGTATGGCGCAATCCAGGGTCCAGCCCCAATATGCAGCGAATCACTTTCATGCCATTAAGATAGCTTCTATCTGAGACAAAATAGACCTTCTTCTTTTGGTTTAACTCGTTTACCCTGTATTTTTTTCATAACCCTAAAGGGATGCGCAAAATGGAAATTCTCTGGTGGCACTGGGTCGTCTTGGGTTTTGCCCTTATTTTGTCGGAGCTCGCTATTCCAGCTTTTTTTATGGTTTGGTTTGGCCTTGGCAGTTTTCTGGTTGCAGCTCTTCTGGCCCTTTCTCCCACCTTGTCCTTGACGGGACAGGTTCTGATCTGGACCATTTTTTCTGTCGCGCTCACGGTTCTGTGGTTTAGCGTCTTTAAGCGCAGTTATCACAAAGTGCTCATCGGTCGTTCTTCCGCCCAATTAGTGGGGGAAACAGGCATTATGGCCAACCCTGTTGCACCGTTTAAGAATGGCAAAGTTCGCTTTCAAAGGCCGCTCGTTGGATCAGATATTTGGGAATGCGTTGCGGATGAAGAAATTGGCGAAGGCATCCGCGTCCGCGTCGAGAAGGTTGAAGGTAACATCGTCACCGTCAAGAAACTGAAAGGATAAAAACTATGACTCCATCACTTATCGTTGTTCTCGCACTTTTTGCTTTTGTGTTTATCACGATTGCCAAGGGCATCCGTATTGTACCTCAGGGTGAAGAATGGGTTATCGAACGGCTCGGCAAATATAATGAAACTTTTATGCCGGGACTTAATTTGATGATCCCTTACATTGATGTTGTTTCACAACGTGTCGTAACCAAAGATGTGCTTTTGGATGTGCCGGAGCAGGAGGTTATTACAAAAGATAACGCCGTTATTTTGACCAACGCTATTGCCTTTGTGAAAGTTACGGATCCCGTTAAAGCGGTTTACGGCATTGTTGATTTTGCTGAAGCCATTCGCAATCTCATCATGACAACATTGCGCTCGATCATTGGTGATATGGAGCTGGATGATGCGCTATCTTCGCGTGATATAATAAAGGCGCGTTTGCGTGAGAGTATTGCCGATGAAGTTTTAGATTGGGGTTTGACGGTTAAATCAGTTGAGATTCAAGACATTAATCCATCTCCAACAATGCAAAAGGCGATGGAGCAACAAGCTTCAGCCGAGCGCGAGAGAAAGGCCACAGTGACTCGTGCAGAAGGTAGCAAGCAAGCTGCTATTTTGGAAGCTGAAGCGCGTCTTGAATCGGCCAGCCGTGATGCGGATGCGCAGATTCTTTTGGCTGAAGCTTCGGCCAAGGCCATTCAAAAAGTTATGGCCGCTGCAACAGGCGCGGAAACACCGCTCCTTTATTTGCTAGGTGAAAAATATATTCGTGCCATGGCACAACTGGCCGAGTCAGATAATGCTAAGACAGTTGTCTTGCCGGCGGATCTTTTGGACTCTGTCAAAGGCATTATGGGAAAAGTCAGGGGCGCTTAAGGCAGTAAAGTTTCATGCTTGTTCTAGGAATTGAAAGTTCTTGTGACGAAACGGCGGTTGGGATTGTTGAAGATGCCCCCGATCCGGCGGCGCGGATTTGTGGCCATGCGATTGCAACGCAAATTGAGCAGCACCAGCCTTATGGCGGCGTTGT
>DOBW01000043.1:3125-3938 GCA_003504035.1 Rhodospirillaceae bacterium
GCCTTAACGCAAGCTAACGTGTCTCTTTCCGATCTTGATGGCATTGCAGCAACGTGCGGCCCAGGACTTATCGGTGGGGTTATGGTCGGCGCGATGACAAGCAAAGCCTTGGCTGCTGTGACGCGCAAGCCTTGGGTGGCGGTCAATCATTTAGAAGCTCATGCACTTACGGTGCGGCTAAGTGATGATGTTCCTTTCCCCTATCTTTTGCTTTTGGTTTCCGGTGGACATTGCCAGCTTGTCTTGGCTCAGGGCATTGGTCGTTACCGCGCTTTAGGCGCAACGCTGGATGATGCGGTAGGCGAATGTTTTGATAAAAGTGCAAAACTTTTGGGTCTTGGTTATCCCGGTGGGCCAATGATTGAAAAAGCGGCACAAGAGGGAAATGAAAAGGCCTTCACTTTGCCTCATCCTATGAAAGGAAGGGCAGGCTGTGATTTTTCTTTCTCTGGTTTAAAAACGGCGGTGCGCCAAGCGACGATTCAAGCACCGAAGCCTTTGGAAAAGGCCTTTATAGAAGATATGGCTGCTTCACTTCAAAAAACGATTACTGAGATTTTGGAAGACAGAACCGCTCATGCGCTTGATAAGCTTGACGCAGAAAGCCTAAAGGTTTCGGCTCTTGTTGTTGCGGGCGGCGTGGCGGCCAATAGCGCTATTCGTACGACCTTAACAGGTCTTGCGAAGACACGTGGTTTGCCGTTTAAAGCCCCGTCTGTGGCTTTATGTACCGATAATGGTGTGATGGTGGCTTGGGCAGGGCTTGAGCGCTTGCGTGAGGGGCTGAGCGATGATTTAAGTATGAGATCTCGT
>DOBW01000071.1 GCA_003504035.1 Rhodospirillaceae bacterium
GACCCGATGCGATTCGAACGCACGACCTTCGCCTTCGGAGGGCGACGCTCTATCCAGCTGAGCTACGGATCCATGGACGGCACCATAGGTGATTTTGTTGGTCTATTCCAGTCGGTTTTTGGCCTATTTTTATGTGTTTTGACTATAAAAAAGCGCGTCATGCCGGCGCAGGCCGGCATCCAGCATCCCAAAGGGGTGCAAAGGCCGGATGGCCTTTAAAGAGCTTCGCTCTTTGTGTCCTGCTGTGCAGGCCACTGGATTCCGGATCAAGTCCGGAATGACGGTAGGTGGGGGAGAATGACGGTAGGCATTATTTGGTAAAACGATCCCAAAAGGCGCGAACAAGGGCAGTTTCAACATCCTTGGCGACAAACCCTTGGCCGATGCCTTTGGCCAAGATCAGGTTTAGCTTTCCGTTTTCTGTTTTTTTGTCCTGTTGCATCAGCTGCATGAGCTTGTCGCTGTCATAGCTCATTTTTGGCGGCGAGGTGGGTAGCCCCATTTTTTTAAAATGTTTTTCAATGCGCGCCACATCGCTTTCGTTGCACAGGCCTATTTCTGCGGAAAGTTGAAAAGCCATAACACAACCAATCACCACGGCTTCGCCATGTAAAAGGGTGTCGCTAAAGCCTGTCCAACTTTCAAGTGCGTGTCCAAATGTATGACCTAAATTGAGTAGCGCCCGCCGCCCCGCTTCGCGTTCATCTTCCTTTACGATCTGTGCTTTAAACGCGCAGCTTTGGTGTATGGCTTCAATACGTTTTTCTTCATCTCCATCAATGAGCGCTTTTCCATTTTCATAGCACCAATCGAAAAAGGGAGCGCTCATAACAATCCCGTATTTTACAATCTCGCCATAGCCAGCCAGAACTTGACGGCGAGGGAGTGTTTTGAGTGTTTCAATATCGGTCAGAACAAGTTGTGGTTGGAAAAAAGAGCCAATCGTGTTTTTTCCAAACGAAGTATCAATGGCGGTTTTGCCGCCAACCGAACTATCGACTTGGGCCAAAAGGGTGGTCGGAATCTGGATAAAATCCACGCCGCGCATATAAATGGATGCCGCAAAGCCGGTAAGATCACCCATCACGCCGCCACCCAAAGCGACAATCAGTGTTTTTCTGTCGCTTCCCTGTGCTGCGAATTGTTCAACAAGATTTTGAAGATAGGGCCAGCTTTTAGTTTTTTCACCCGCAGGCAAGATAACGCTTTGTGATAGGCTATGCCCAGCTGCGCTGAGAGCAGATTCGGTGCGCTCCAAATAAAGGGGGGCGACATTTTCGTCTGTTACAATTAAACAGCGCCGTGTGCCCAATCTTTCGGATACAAGCTTTCCGGCGCGATTCAGAATATTTTTTCCGACCACGATGTCATAAGAGCGTTGTGCCGTTTCGGTCAGATCAACGCGAAGGGTGCGGATGTCAGAAGGCGCGGTGTTCATAATGAGGGATTCTTTCAAGTCTATTTTTATAAGTAATTATCGAGGCTTCTTTCAACTTTTTCAACTGTTTCATGAATGTTACAGGCTGCCACCTCAACAATAATGTTGGCTTCTGCAAAAACAGGTTCGCGTTGTTCGATCAGATCACGCAAAACGGTTGCGGGGTCTTCTTTGTTGAGAAGTGGCCTGTTCTTAGAGCGCAAGACACGTTCAAGAAGAATATCAAAATCTACCTTCAACCATATTGAAATGGCTTTCTTTTTTATGATTTCTCGCGTTGCTTTATGCATAAAAGAGCCGCCGCCTGTAGAAATGATTCGCTGTGGACCTGCTAAAAGCTGTGAGATAACCTTGCTTTCACCCTCACGAAAAGCGGTTTCACCTAATTTTTCAAATATTTGAGAGATACTCATATGGGCTGCTTTTTCGACCTCACTATCTGAATCAACGAAGGGAAGCCCACGTTTTGCCGCTAATTCTCGTCCAATGGTGCTTTTTCCGGCTCCTGGCATTCCCAGAATGGTTATGCTTTTTGTCATTTGGACGCTTCCCACTTTATGGTAAAGAATGTATGCATTTCTTTTGGGGTAATAACGTCTCTCTCGCAAGCTTAAAACAAGGGGATACCTGATGAAGTTTACAGGTTTATCGTTTTTCCTAGTCCTGTTCTTTTATATTACACCGCTTTTGGCGGCTGTTCCTATGGAAGACACTTCCGATGGTCGGACAGCAAGCTTTATTGCTCCTGTGGCAAAGCCTAAAGCTGTTGTTGAGAAAAAAGTTGAGGAGAAAAAGGTTCTAAAGAAAATAGACCTCAATAAAGAAACCATAAAAGTTAAGGTGAAAACGAAAGCCAAAAAAACATTACCTAAGAAAGCCCAGTCTAAAGCAGTGCCCATCGCAATAGAAAAAGGGAAGCCGGTTGTTATTGAAGCACCAAAAAAGACGGTTAGCAAAACCCAACTGAAGACAAAGAAGGCTGTTCCGCCTTCTGTTAAAAAAGGTGTGGTGCCTAGGAAAAAACTTTCGGTACCTAAAAAGAAAAAAGCAGTTCAAGCGAAAAAAACTATTTCCACAGCGTCGATACCAGACGTTTCTCCGGAGAGTATAGGTATTCTTTCAGATTCAAATGAAGGTCTTGGGGCTGCCATGTGGAAGGGGACGTCTCGCCGGATGATCAATCTTTTGATGCCTGCGTTGGTGCTTCCTTTAGAATTTTCAGAGTTGAATGATCTGGCGCGGCGGTTTCTTCTGACGATTGCTGCTGTCCCGCAATCTCAAGAGGAAAATCCGAAACCGTTGCCTGATCTTGTCTCGTTACGTGTTGAAAAGCTTTTAGCCCTTGGTGATGTCAAGGATGCGTGGGATTTGTCGGTTTTATTCCGCCCTAAAAAGATTGATGAGATTACTTTGCGTCTGCTCACTGAAGCGATGCTCGTGAAGGGTGATAAGAAAAAAGCGTGTGAAAAAAACGCCGATCTTATTTCTTCTTACAGTAAGGCTAAGTCGACAGGTGGAGAATGGCAAAAAGCCTTCATATATTGTCAATTGATGAAAGGTGATAAAAAGGCCGTTCAGTTGGGCTTCGACTTGCTGCGTGAGCAGAAGGTAAGAAAAGATGCCTTTTTAAAAATTCTTGATAAAAATGTTCTGAAAACGTCAAAAAAGCTTCCTGATAATTTGCTGCCTTTACGCGCCCTTAATCTGGGCATTTTAGATCATATCAACAAGCCGTTACCCGCGGCTTTCTATAAGAATCCAAGTGCCTCACTGATACCGGAGCTTTTACAAGCCAAAGCTTCTGATGAGAAGGCGCGGTTGAGCTTGGCTGAGCGTGCTGCACAAGCTGAGCAAATAACGCCAAGTCAGCTTGCAGCTGTTTATAAGAGCATTCCTTTTTCATCCGAAGAAATTGCAAAGGCACTTCGGTATAAAAGAGGAAATGCGCGGTCACGGGCGTTATCTTATCAAGCTGCGGTTATCGAGAAAGATCCCCAACGAAAGATTGAGCTTGTTCAAAAGATTTTGGGTTCAGTGAGTGATCGTGCCTTGACCGGTGCGCTGGGTAAACTGATGAGCTCTTTGGTTCAGGATATTCCTGCGATTCCTGAATATAGTATTTTTGCTGTTCAGGGCGTGCGGCTTTTTGCTCTGGCCGGAAAGCCGAAGATAGGGATGAAGTGGCTTAAATTGGCGCGCTCTTTGGCCCCACATTTTGCAGAAGTTGGTGTTCAGCTTGCGAGCTATTGGCCTGTTATTGTTCTTTCAGGACTTGAGGCGGATGGATCATATGCACGAGGCATGAAGGATTGGCTTTTTGTTGCACTTGTTCCCGGTACGGCGGAGCAAAATCGGGAAAGACGTGATTATGCGGGCAGGATCATGATCATTCTGGCGGCGGCTGGTTATGCCATTTCCGAAGAATCATGGCTGCGCGTGACCGAGGCACTACCTGTTAAAAAAGGTATTGTGCCATCACCGGTTTTGCTTGAAAGGCTTGAGCGTGCTTCAAAAGACGGGCGCAAGGGT
>DOBW01000213.1 GCA_003504035.1 Rhodospirillaceae bacterium
CACCGCCTATAATAATGCAACGACGGGTGCGGGTGAGCTAGCAGCTAGTTTTTTTACAGGCACAGACCGCACAACAATCACTGTTAATGCGGCTCTTATTGCCGGCACATCCTCTATTAAAATGGCGTGTGCAAATGCTGTTACAGACGCCATCCTTGATTCAACACGCGTCTTCAGTGCGGATGGCCTTACGACATCAGGTTCAGATTATTCTTCGCTGGTGACCTCGATCATGGCTGGCTTTCAACAAGATGCCAGCAACATTCATTCCTTAAGTGAAACAGCAGTAAACCAGCAACAGTTTCTTAAAGAAAAGCTATCAAATGGAACCAGCGTCAACACGGATGAAGAAATGGTCAATCTGATTATTCTTCAACAAGCCTACACCGCTTCTTCACGCGTTATCAGTGTTGTCTCTGAGCTTTTTAATATTCTTTTGGCCACGGTATAACATAAGGAAAAACCATGAGTGATTCTCTTAGCACACTTGGCCTTCAACTTAGCATCAATGACAAGCTGTCAACCGGTCAGTCTCTTTTATCAACCTTGACCGAACAGCTTACAACAGGCATTTATTCAACAAATCTCATTGATTATTCAGCAAGCGATGCACAAAAACTTCTCAACATCAGCAGCGAGCTTTCTGAACAAGATGGTTTTTTAAGTGTTATTACAACCATTGAATCACGCTTAAAGGTCTATGAAAGCACCTTAACCGGCATAGAAGATACCGCAAGCGAAGCTTATAGCTCTATTATTTCAGAACCAACCTATAGCGCAGATAAAGCTGCCTCTTTGAAGTCTCTTATCGAAGGCTATATGGATCAAATGGCGTATTATCTGAATCAAAAGGTGGGTGAAAGATATGTTTATTCTGGCTCACGCTATGATCAACAGCCTGTTACTGATATCACATCCCTGCCTTCTCCTCCGACAGAAGTCGCGCCTTATCTCGCAACGGGAAATACAGTCCCTGCTTATGATGTAGATTATAATGCTGCCGTTCCGGGAGCTTTGGTTCCAGCCGCCAATACAAATGAGTCAACTGCCATTGATTCAAGCTCGGACCTAACCTATGGGATCAACAGCAATGAAGATGGTTTTCAGCAAATCATCATGGGGCTTCGTTGGGCCTATGCTGCAACACAAGACCAAGCAAACTATGAAACCTATATGGCAACAGCCAATGGCTTGCTAACAGATGGCATTTCTAACACCCGCGCCACGCACACAACTGCCTCAAATGCCTATAATAGGCTTAATAATGCGAAAACACTCATTGAAGACAATATGCTAAATCTTAATACACAAGCGTCTGATATTTCAGAAATTGACCTCAATGAAGTTGCTGTAAAAATTACAGCCTTGCAAAGTCAGCTTCAGGCGTCATATTCTGCGACAGCCATTTTGCTTAGCCTTTCGCTATCCGATTACATCTAATTTAAGGAGTCCTTTATGATGAGCGCTGTTTTTCCTTTGCTTGAGGCAAGCCCCGTTAATCTACGCTATGTCGCTGCGCTCCGTGGCATTGTGCCAACAGATTCAGGAACGCCCTTTACCTATGTTCAAACAGGCATTTTTGATCCCGAAGATTTGATGCGTTTGGCCCTTAGTAATCCAGAAGGGCGTTTTTTAGGTATTCTAGAAAACCCGCTTGCCGCTGAAAAAGCACAAGAAAACACAAATAAACGGAAACTAACCAATCTCTCTTTTGGAGATCCTGCCTCCGAGATCCCCTCCAAGATTGATTTTCTGTGTCACGATACGCCTCAAAAAATGCTCTCACAGAAAGAACGGCTTGCACTTTTTGATCAGACAGAAAAACATCTCGCACAAGGCGGGCTTTTTTGTTTGCGTTACAAAACAGCCACCACAGAAGATTCGCTTCTTCAATATTTAATAGCCGAATATGTTCCCGAACTTTCCCGAGCGCAAACAGAGGGCTTTTTGCAAGAGCTTCGCGTTTTGGGGCAAACTTATTTTGCGGGGCATCCTATTTCTCTCACGGCTCTTGAAAAAGCACTTGAAACTAAAACTCCGGAAAGCTTTTTTGAAAATTGTGCCGCAACAGAGCAGCCTGTTTCAGGTTCTTTCGAAACACTGGCCGGCCTGCTGCCACGAGGCTTTGCCTACGCTGGTGACGCTAGTGTCTCCGCCAATTATCTTGAGCTAACCGTTTCTCAGCAAGCGCAAGAACCACTGTTAAAATACAAAAAGCATCTTCTTTATGAATCCTTCAAAGATTTCACTTTAACGCGTCTGGTTCGCAGTGACGTTTGGGCGCGCATGCCTGTTAACAGCTCGGTCAACAAACCAGAGCTTTTCAACACCTTCACCTTTGGCATCACCAAGAACAAAGAAGATCTTCCCGCGCAAATTGACATGCTCAACGGGACACAGCTCGACTTGAAAACACCCCTGTTTTCGAACTTAATTGACCTTATGACAAAGCTTCCCTTAAGTGTTGGAGATTTTCTGTCCCATCCTACAGGAAAAGATTTTGCCGGTGATGATGTTCTTGCTTCAATCCAAATTCTTGTCGCCGCAGGCATCGCTCAGCCCATGCGCGCACGCTATGAAGGACGCCAAGAAAAAGAGGCAACACTTGTTCCAACACAAGGCATCAATAACTTTTTAAACCACATAACCATCGCAACAACATCGGTTCGTATTGCCTCTCCTGTCGCAGGAAACGCTATTACGTTTTCCGCCCGTAATGCCCTTGTTCTGCAGGCCATCTCCCGTGTAGGCCTTGACCTTTCGGCTGGCGCTCTTTTTTCGGAACTTGAAACCCTTTCAAAGCAAAATCCAGCCCTTGCCTCCAAAATCATGGACGCCGCTGAACCAAGCCATGAAATGGCTGATACAATGCTCCATAGTGTCATTAATGAAGAAGTTGAGCGTTGGTACGCTTATGGTTTGATGGCCGCTTGATTTAGATAGTAAAAAAAAGCCATTATAGCAAGATGAGCAAAAAACCGCGCACAGAACCTCAACAAAGACTTTATGTTGTCGGAGACATCCATGGTCGCCTTGATCTTTTAACGCGACTTCTTTCAATGATCGAAGCGGACGCGCTTGCCTTTCCAGAAAGAAATAAAAAACTTGTTTTTCTTGGTGACTACATTGATCGTGGCCTTGACAGCAAAGGCGTTGTCGAACGGCTTTTAAACTCTTTTGCCACAGGACTAGAGCCAGTTTTTCTTCGCGGCAATCATGACGACAGATTCCTCGCCCTCCTCAAAGGAGACCTCAGCGTTGTGCCCCCGTGGCTACAACTTGGCGGTACGGCCACTATCTCAAGCTATGGCATAAGCGGCTTCGGGCCGGGAGATGGACACAAGGCTGAAAAAATCAAAAAAGAGCTCGCAAAAAAAATGCCGGCAACACACCACGCTTTCTTTGAAGAAACGCTTTTGTCTGTAACCTTTGGCGATTATTTTTTTGTTCATGCAGGCTTGCGCCCTAACATTCCGTTGGAGAAACAAACGGCAGAAGACAAAATGTGGATCAGGGCCGACTTTATTACTTCAGATCATGTTTTCGAAAAAATTATTGTCCACGGGCACACCATCAACTCAGAGCCCGAGATTAGAAAAAACCGCATCGGCCTTGACACAGGCGCCTTCGCAACGGGCCGCCTGACTTGCCTTGTTCTTGATGGCACAAAGCAAAGCTTCCTTACAACCTAAGGTACATATCTTTCCGCTTTATATTCGTTTCAATTTAAAGTGGGATGACTTAGGGAAGTTCACAATGTGTGTCGATAGTTCCCGTTGGGCGCGTGATAAAAACAACAAACTTTTGAGCTTCTGCAACAGCGCTATAGGAAACTTCCTGCGACGTAAACTTACTTGCTGAAACCGTTAAGCCTTGAATCACACCTCCGCTTGTCGGCGTTGTAGTTGGCGCTGTCCAAATACATCGCCCACCTGCTGTACCCGCGTTCATGTAATGCCACTCGTCAAACCCTTTGGAGGCAGGAGGCAAGCTTGCCAAACGAATCCCTGTCCAAAGATTTCTCTCGGTCGAACCATCCAAAGGGTCATTCGGACAAGTCAAGGCAGAGACAAGCGTTCCATCTGTTTGATCCGAACAAGGATAAGGATCTCCGGCACAAGGCGCAGTAGCATAATTTGTACCGTTGACGGCATATTGCATATGACATTCCTGAATCTTGGCACGTATGAGATTAGCCTGACCGACAATGTCTGCCTTAACGCGATCAACGTTACCGGCAACACCCAATGATGTTGACCCACCGCTTGCCATAACTGT
>DOBW01000138.1 GCA_003504035.1 Rhodospirillaceae bacterium
TTCCACTCATAAATAAAGCCAACGGTTAAAACGCCAAGAAAAATCATCATCGATGAAAAACCCGCCCAGCCAATATCATGCAAGACGATGGACCAAGGAAAAAGAAATGCAATTTCCAAATCAAAAACTATGAACAATATGGCGACAAGATAAAAGCGGATGGGTGTTCGCGCACGCGCATCACCAAAAGGAGGAAATCCGCATTCGTAAGGCTCATTTTTTTCTTTGTAAGGATGATGCCTAACCAAAAGAAACGACAAAAGAGCCGCCGCACCGGACACGGCCGAAGCCATAAGTACGAAAACAGCGATAGGCAGATAGTCGGTTAGGATATCAGCCAACATGGAAGATCCTTCGAGCGTTCAAGGGAGGCAAAAGACAACGATTCGGCAAAAAAACACCGCCATGAGGATCATACGAACAGTCTTTAAAATCAAGGAAAAGAAAGAGGATTGGGGGTCGGGGGATGGGGATCGTCATGTGGGAACGGCTTCGCCCTTGATCCGTCACTCCTGCGAAGGCAGGAGTCCCGTTTTTATAGTAAGCCCATTTCGCTATTTTGCGCGGCTTCATCAATTTCAGGAAATAAACAAACGGGATGCCTGCTTTTCGCAGGCATGACGGGAGGCGTACGTTGAATGCTAAATGCTAAATGCTGGATGCCGAATGCCAAAAAATGGCGCGAGTGACGGGACCCGCGTCTGTGAGCGGCAAAGCCGCGCAACAGCGCAAAAAGAATAGAGTTGATATTTATGGAATAATGGCGCGAGTGACGGGACTCGAACCCGCGACCTTCGGCGTGACAGGCCGACGCTCTAACCAGCTGAGCTACACCCGCTTATTATGCTGCTGACCTTAAAAAGGCCGCGCTTCCCGCACGCGTCACCGCGCAGGCCGCAACACTTAGGACAAAGCCCCCCTTGCTGTCAACAGCTCTCAAATATGGTTAAAGAACGTCGCGCAGAGGTTGATGACCCCAAATTAAGTAAAATTCTTTAGAAAAACAGGTTAAAAACAACTTTTAATCCATTTAAAACAAAAAAAACAAGCCGTTAGCAAAAGACCTAAGCACAACAAACATCTATTTTATTTTGACAATACTAAGTCATTCATGTTTCTATGTTTTATTCCTTTAATATCATAAAGAAACTTATTAATTATGCCCCAAACACCTCCCCGTCCAAAACTTCTAGAAGATTTCATCTCCGACGTTCTCAATGAAGAAGATTTCGTTTATGTGCTCATAAAAAATATCCGCGATGGCTCTTCCTTTATCGAAACACTGCAGATTATTTATCCAATGGCCGTTGTCTTTTTTGAAAAATATCCAGATCGACGAGAAACTCCAGAAAAAAACGATAAGCTAAATTATCGAAAAGGAAATGCTGCAAAAGCGCTTGATCTTGCCGCACAAACCATAACCATGACACCCCATGAACCAGCTGCTTTGGCATGGTCAAAACAAACCATTCTTTCTGTATACAAAGGATACAATAATCAAGACTTCCTCCAGATGGCCCGCGACTACATCGCCCATGAACAAGGCTTTGAAAAGAAACCTCTACAACTTGCTCCGCTTGATAGAAAATTTGGGAAAAGTGCCGAAGACCTTTTTGTTAGCCAAATTTATAAAGCCGCACGTTCAGGAAAATATGTACACGCACTAGGTCTTATGTTGCCCTTGGTAAATCATATTTTTGACCACGCAATAAAAGGTGAGGAAGTCCTTGGACACCAAGAAGGATCGGATGTCCCTATGAGAATTATTCGATATGAATCAGCTTTAGATTACAATCAATGGAACAAATTGAATGACAACACCAAGAAAAATCTTTCTCTAGCCCTTCAACAACATAATCTTTCTGAAAGCGGAACACCACACCATAAAGCGCTCACCAATTTTGCCAAAAATATGCTAGCCTGTCTGGTTCCAGACAATATTATGGAATGTTACATTTATACTGACCTCATCATGGCTGCAAAAAGTTTTCAGGCGCAGCACGAGCATCTCCCAAATGAAGTCTGCAAAAGACCAAAGAAAATCAGAAAAAATACCTTTACCAGAAAAACTTGTGAAGCTTAGTGTCCATCCGAAAACTTGTTAAATCGGAAAAATGATATGTGATTCATTAGGGGCGACCCGCAAGGAGGGATCGCTTATGTGGACATTCGAAAACCCGAATAGGTTCTATAGATCACCTTATGGCACAAAGACCAAGCCTTCGGCTAACCGAACAGCTCCTTGGCCTTTCGCTTCAGGAACAGGAGGATGCACCTTCTCCATAAGAATGCTGGCGCGCATTTCTTCTTCGCTATCGTGCCTTGTGGCATAGAAAGTTTCTTCAACAGCTTTAGCATAGACCTCCGAAGACAACTCATGTGCCCCTTCAAGATGGTCCAGAAGCCTCCTCGCAACAATGCGCCGCTGCCCATCTCCCGGTATGGCTTGGCCGAGGACATGTTGATAAGCCTTAACGCATTCTTGTTCGGGAAGCTTTTCGGCATGCCTGATAACATACCACAGAGCCTTGCGTCGCTGCCTCTTTTTGGGATGAGCGTAAGATGCCGCCTCTTGAAAGCCGCGCATCGCCCGCCGAATGTGGGAAGGACAAGGACTGTTGACAAGACGGTTAGCTACATCGAGCATAACACCAAGTAAGTTGACGTTTTCGTCCGCTTTTTGAGCAAGATCATCCAGCACTTTTGAAAACTTGCCAAAATCATCATCTCGAAAAGCTTCCCTTAAAGAATAGCGATATTCCCCCTCTTCTTTAGAGTCTTCAAAATACTTTAAAAATCTAGCAAACACATTTTTCTCCTACTTATAAAAATAATAAGCAGCATAGTAGAACCATTCTCCATGTTTCAAAACCCAAAACCATAGTTAACACGATGGTTACACCTGTGTTGCATAAATGACACCAGCCCCCAAAGACCGCGTTTTTCCTTAATTCCTTATTAACTACACATCTGTATGCTTTCAGCGTTCGATGGTATGATTAACGTCTGCCCAACACATTGAGTTTATTAAGGAAAATGTACTTCATTTTCCAAGAAAGCTCATACAAAGAGATGCGGACTTTTAACCACCCTTAGCCTTTGGAGAAATAACATGAAACTTAATACAAAAATTTTAGCCTTTGGCGTTGCAGCCTCTATCTTGGCTTCGGCCGGAGCAGCTTACGCCGCAGACCAAAGCGTCACAGCCAACGTTGATTTTGAAACGGCTCTGAGCCTCACAAAAACAGACGATATTGAGTTCGGTTATGTTGAAGCGTTAACCGCA
>DOBW01000031.1 GCA_003504035.1 Rhodospirillaceae bacterium
GTGTTGCCGTGGACGAAGCGCGTTTAAGCGGCAAGGCTTTGGAGATTCAGATCAGTAAGCTTGAAAAGCAAATGAAGGTAGCGGCTGGCGAGCTAGAGTTTGAAACAGCCGCTCGTTTGCGCGATGAGATACGTCGTCTTGAAGCTCAAGAGCTGGGTGTTTAATGTAAAGAAGGGAAGGGGTTTACCAAATTCTCCCCGCTCTATTTCTTATTCAAGCTTCCGGGTCTGCCGATATTGCCCAAGAGCTGTTCAAAGAATGTTGTGTTACGTCCATAAGTGGGCGTTTTGCGCGCAACGGGAGAGAGGTTCGTATCGGGCTCTGTTTCCAGCTCTTTAATTTCGATAACAACGCCTTCTTCATCAAAGCGTATTTCGATTTCTTGCTGCGCGATGGTTTCTGGGTCGAGGAAGGCATATTGCTCGGTTGTGCGGCTGATATAATACCAGACCTTTTCGTCAAAAGTGCTGATTTGGGTCGGGGAGCCCAACAGTTTCAAAACGTCTTCCCGATTACTTTCGCCAACATTGATTTGTGTGAGGCTGTCAGGCTCTAAAATGGCACCACGGTTCATTATGGTCGGCGTACACGCGCTTACGCAAGCCAGTAAGAGGACGAGAGCACAAGAAGAAGAGTAAGGAAATGGCCTAAAAAACATGGCTAGCGCAAACGCCTCCGATTTTGTAAGAGAAGACACATAAGACGAGATCTTGGATCTCATGACAGGACAGAGCTGTCAATCTTTTGATGAAAAAATAATAAGGTATTAAAAAGAGGAAATGCAATGAAATATGCAAAAAGAGCTTATGAACTTTCCCGTCCTCTACAAGTTAATAAAATATCTTTAGGTGGCATGCAGGATCATATTGTGGCCTCTGAGCTTGAACGGCAAGAGCTCACAAAAAGATTTAGTTTTGTGGATTTGCCTCGGTTAGAAGCTTTTTTAACTGTGGAACGCGCCGAAGGGCATATGTTTTCAGTGAAGGGGCGCATTAGCGCCGATGTCGTTCAGTCCTGCGTTGTGACGCTGGAGCCTGTGCCCGTTACGCTGAATGAAACGATAGATGTTTTGTTCGCGCCGGCGCATCTGATTAAAAAAGATAATGGCACAGAAGAGCTAGTGGATATAGACCCTCCTGAGCCTATCAAGGGGGGCACCATTGATCTGGGCGAGCTTGTTGCGCAGCATCTTTTTGTGGCTTTGGACCTTTATCCGCGCAAGAAAGAGGCTGTTTTTGAGGGGGTTAAGGTCGAAAATATGGTGGCTGAGGGAAAAAATCCTTTCAAAAGCCTTAAAAAGACTCTTGAAAGTAGTGGAAAAACAAATAGATAGCTTTTCATTTTCTTTTTCCTTGCATTACCCTATCCTTTTTTCGTAAAGGAATAGCAGTCCTGCGCGGCCCCCAGAAAGTCTGGTGGCGCGCTTTATTTTTCGTGAGTAAGTTATGGCAGTTCCAAAAAGAAAAACATCTGTTTCCGTCCGCAATAGTCGTCGCTCGCACCATGCGTTGAAGGCTACGTCTGTGGCTGAGTGTAAGAACTGTGGTGAACCAAAGCGTCAACATCAAGTTTGTGCGGCTTGCGGTCATTACGATGGTCGTGCAGTCGTCGCATCGAAAGCGGCGGCTTCTTAGTTCGCCTAAGAGAGTATGGCTGTAAACAAATCTGACAATCGCACAGTTATCGCACTTGACGCGATGGGTGGTGATGATGGTGCTGTGATGACAATCGCGGGCGCTGCTCTGGCGCATGAGCGCTATCCCAAAATTTCTTTTATCATTTGTGGTGATGAGTCCGTTATTGGCGCGGAGCTTAAACGCTATCCGTCGTTGACTGCTGTGAGTGAAGTACGTCACACGCCCGAATGGATTTCTCCAGATCAAAAGCCTTCTAAAGCGTTGCGCCGAGGCCGCAAATCCAGTATGCGTTACGCGATTGATGCTGTGGCAAAGGGTGAGGCTGTAAGTGTTGTTTCAGCAGGCAACACTGGTGCGCTGATGGCGATGGCTAAGTTTGTTCTTAAAACTATGCTCGGTATAGACAGGCCTGCTATTGCGACTGTTTTTCCAACGCAAGTTGGCGAATCTGTTGTTCTGGATTTGGGCGCTAATTTAGAATGTGACGCAGAAAATCTCATACAGTTTTCTTTGATGGGCGCGATTTTTTGTAATGCTGTTCTTGGTATTACAGAGCCTTCCATAGGTCTTCTCAATATCGGTACCGAGGAAATGAAAGGGCATGATGAAGTTCGCATGGCGGCTTCTATTTTGCGCGATCGGCCCCTTCCTGGAAAATTTCACGGCTTTATTGAAGGCAATGACATTATGCTGGGCACCGTTGATGTTGTTGTGACAGATGGGTTTAGTGGCAACATTGCGCTTAAGACAGCCGAAGGCGCTGTTAATTTGATGGCTTATTTCTTGCGCCAGTCTTTTAAAAGCTCTCTCTTTGCCAAAATTGGTTATTTCTTTGCGCGTGGCGCTTTGCGTAAAATGAAATTACGCGCCGATCCACGCCGCTATAATGGTGCGATGTTTCTGGGGCTTCAAGGTGTGTGTGTCAAAAGTCATGGCGGGACAGATCCCGAAGGTTTTGCCAATGCTATCGGTGTTGCCTTTGATCTTGTGGATCGCCGTTTTAATGAACGTATTGGTGAGGAACTTGCTGTTCATTATGGCCAGATGGAAGATCTTGAGAGCAAACGAGTCAAGTCTTTGTCAGCTAAAGCGGGGAAAGAATGACCTTGCGTGCTGTTGTTTCTGGAATTGGAAGCTTTTTGCCAGCGCAAATTGTTACGAATGATGATCTGGTAGCGCGTGGCCTTAAGACAAGCCATGAATGGATTATTCAGCGCACAGG
Source organism: Rhodospirillaceae bacterium (assembly GCA_003504035.1). Taxonomy (GTDB): domain Bacteria; phylum Pseudomonadota; class Alphaproteobacteria; order UBA9219; family UBA9219; genus UBA9219. The sequence continues at coordinate 2,860 of DOBW01000031.1, forward strand.
TATTGCTCAGCGTCATGTTGCAGCTGAGGGTGAGTTCACTTCCGATTTGGCGACAAAGGCAGCACAAGCAGCTTTAAAAAATGCCGGTCTTGATATTCAGGATGTGGACATGATCGTTGTTGCGACAACGACACCTGATAATATTTTCCCTTCGACTGCCGTGCGCGTTCAAGCCAAGCTCGGTCTTGATCGCGGTTTTGCTTTTGATGTGCAGGCGGTTTGCTCTGGCTTTGTGTATGCTCTGGCGATGGCGGACAATTTTATTCGCCTTGGTCAGGTCAAAACAGCCCTTGTGATTGGAGCTGAAACGCTTTCTCGTCTGATTGATTGGGAAGATCGTTCAACTTGCTTTCTTTTTGGTGATGGCGCCGGAGCTTTCGTTCTTCAGGCGCAAGAAGGAAAGGGCGATGTTTCGGATCAAGGGATTCTCTCTACGCATCTGCACAGCGACGGAAAAGGCTATGACAGCCTCTATGTTGATGGAGGGCCTGGTTCGACGGGCACCTGCGGTACCATTTATATGAATGGCAAAGACGTCTTCCGTCATGCCGTCACGCGCCTTTCTCAGGTAGTTGACGAAGCCTTGGCTGCGCATGATCTAAGCTCTGATGCTGTGGATTGGCTCGTGCCTCATCAGGCAAATGAGCGGATTATTGCGGGAATTGCTAAGAAGCTTCATCTTCCTCCTGAACGGGTTGTGACAACGATTGCTCAGCATGCCAATACCTCGGCAGCTTCGATTCCTTTGGCTTTGGACGCTGTTTTGGCCGAAGGAAAGATAAAACGTGGCCAGCTTTTGCTTCTTGATGCCATGGGGGGCGGATTTACTTGGGGTGCGGCTCTCGTACGCTGGTAAAATTCTAGTCATTTCCCTTAAAAACCGGACGGGGCTGCAAATGGCCTTTGCCTTCGCATCGCTTACGCACGTACCAAAATGTACGCTTACGTAGCGATGCTCGACAAAAACAATTTTCGCCTGCCGTCCGGTTCTTAATTGAAACGACTATATATGCTCAGATATCAGATGTAGAGAGCTAGATAAACAGAAAAAACGGCTTTAAAGGCTCAAGGCAACTATTGCATTAACCTTTTTAATCAATTATAGAGAGCGCGTTTCCCTGGTAGCTCAGTTGGTAGAGCAGGTGACTGTTAATCACCTTGTCGGCGGTTCGAGCCCGTCCCAGGGAGCCATTTTTTGGCATTCGGCATCCAGCATTTAGCATTTAGCATTCAACGTACGCCTCCCGTCATGCCTGCGAAAAGCAGGCATCCCGTTTGTTTATTTCCTGAAATTGATGAAGCCGCGCAAAATAGCGAAATGGGCTTACTATAAAAACGGGACTCCTGCCTTCGCAGGAGTGACGGATTAAGGGCGAAGCCGTTCCCACATGACGATCCCCATCCCCCGACCCCC
>DOBW01000150.1 GCA_003504035.1 Rhodospirillaceae bacterium
TTATTCCATGAAAAATGAAGGAAATTAAAAATGCGCGGTTATTTTGGTGTTGGCGCCGAGGAAATGAGCAAAGATTTTAATCTGGGCAATTTGGTCAGAACCTCCCACGCTTTTGGAGCGAGCTTTTTCTTTACCATTAATTCCACCCTTGATTATCAGAAGATCAGAGCTTCAGATACCTCGCATGCCGATATCCATATGCCTTTCTATCCTTATAAAAATTTGAAAGAATTTACTTTGCCCAAAGATTGCTCGCTTGTTGGAGTTGAACTTTTGGACGAGGCCGTTGATTTACCAAGTTTCCGGCATCCTTTGCGTGCAGCTTATGTTTTGGGCCCTGAAAGAGGAAACCTTTCGCCTGAGCTTGTGAAACGATGCGACCATATTATAAAAATACCCACAAAGTTTTGCGTTAATGTTGGCGTGGCGGGAGCCATGGTGATTTATGACCGCATGATTTCACTTGGCAAGTTCGCTGAGCGTCCCGTTTGTCCCCACAGTCGGATACGTGGGTAATTTTTTTCTCCTATCGTCATCCTTTTCTATTGATGGCAGGTGATTTATTTTAAGCGACAGACCCTACATTTAATTCCGTTCAGTACCAAATGGGATTCGCAGGCATGACGGTAATAGGAAGAAATTAAACATAAAAACCGTCATCCCTGCGAAGGCAGGGAGCCCATTTGTTTCTAGTTTCGGTTTGTCACTACAACTTCAAAGAGAAAACCCATCGTTATTTCAAGAAAAACAGCATTTTTTAGGGAGGACTATATATGTGCTTTATGGATGGAGGAGGGCTAGATTGCCACGCTCCCTTTGGTCGCGCGCAATGACTCTGGTGTTGTTTTCAGTAAAAAATTAAGAATCCTTAATTCTTAACTTGGCGGAATCAGCAATATCCTTTATGTTGCTGGACGAGCTATAAATCTCTTTTTTCGTGAGTCTTTTTAAGCATGTCGTCTCGCACGCACCGTACAGGATGGGTTTACACGACCGCCGTGTCGTGGCGTGTTGTTGTGCAGCGTTTTTCCTTTGCTTTTCTACTCAGTCTTTCTTTGGGTCTTCTTATTGTCGGGCAAAGCAAACCCGTTCTCATAGAAACATTTCGAGTCCGCGCTATTGATGGCATTGCGCCTGTGCTTGATGTTCTTTCGCGACCTATGGCGATGGTCGATTCTTTTTCCGGACGCATCCATGCTTATCGCGGCCTTTTGAAAGAGAATGCACGGCTTCGCACAGAAAATGCCAATCTTATGAAATGGCAAAATGCCGTTTTAACGTTGGATAATGAAAACAAAGAATTAAGATCTCTTCTTCGCTACAAAGTTGAACCTTCTCTGGCCTATATTTCGGCGCGTGTTATAGCTGATACTGGAGGTGTTTTTGTTCATTCGCTTGTTGTCACGGCAGGCCTTTTGGATGGTGTGCGCGAAGGTATGGCTGCCATGACAGGGGATGGACTGGTAGGCCGTATTGTCGAGGCAGGAGAATGGACTTCACGTGTTTTACTAATTACCGATTTAAACTCACGCATTCCTGTGATGGTTATGGGAAGCGGAGAGCACGCTATTTTAGCAGGAAATAATTCACCGCGCCCCAAGATGCTTTATCTTTCACAAGAAGCGCGTGTTAAAGTTGGCGAGCGCGTCATGACCTCTGGTCATGGGGGTGTTTTTCCGCCACATATTCCCGTTGGCATTGTCTCTTCGGTTGAACAGGGGGCCATTGAAGTGACTCCCATCACGGCTTTGGGCCGGATTAATCAAATACGGTTGATTGATTTTGATCTGGCGGGCGGGGCCGTTAATTTAATGGCATCTGAAGTTAAGGCCTCTGAGAACCGATGATCGGTTCTTTTCTACAAAAAATAGGGTCTTCAGCACGGCCTTTCCTTCCTGTGGCAAGTGGCTTTGTTTTTGTCCTTTTTAGCGCTGTACCTTTGCCTTTTCCCTATATTGGTTCGATTGCGCCAACTCTAGGTTTGGCCGCGATTTATTATTGGGCCATTTATCGACCTGATTTACTACGTCCAACGGCTGTTTTTGTTCTGGGTATTCTTAGCGATGTAATCCATTACTTGCCGATTGGACTTACGGCTCTTGTTTTTATTGCTGTTTATCAAATTGCACTTAGCCAACGCCGCTTTTTTGTTAAGCAGATTTTCTTTATGCTTTGGTTAGGATTTGGAGCTGTTTCCCTCCTATCTTCCCTTGTGAATTGGACTGTGATGTCCTTTTATGATGGGGCTATGCTTCCTTTTATTCCTGTGTTGATGCAATTTCTTATGACTCTTATGATTTTCCCTTTGCCTGCTTGGCTGCTTATCAAAGTGCAGCGCCGTTTTCTTTCTCAGGAATAAGCGCATGTCTCGCGATTCAAACAAAGCACGCCTTTTTACGCGCCGTACAATTCTTATCGGAGGCGTGAAGGTTGGTCTTTTATCGCTTTTGTCGGCACGGCTTTATTATCTTCAGATTCTTCAAAACGAACGTCTTCGGACGCTGGCGGAGGATAACCGGATTAATCTTCGCCTGCTTGCTCCGTCCCGAGGTCAGATCTTTGATCGCACAGGTGCGCCCTTGGCGATTAATCAGCAGAATTACCGTGTCGTTTTGCTGCCGGATCAGGTCAATAAACTGGACGATATTCTTAAAAAGATCGCCAATTATGTTGAGGTATCAGACGAGAGCATCAAGCGTATCAAGAATGATTTTAAACGCAATGGTGGTGTGAATACGGTCATGGTGTGTGACAATCTGACATGGGAGCAAGTCTCTGCCATTTCGCTCCACATGCCCAAGCTTCCCGGAGTCGATATTGAGGTCGGTGAAATTCGTACCTATCCCTATGGGGGTGTTGCGGCACATGCTGTCGGTTATGTAGGCTTTTTTTCGCCGGAAGATAAAAAGCGCGGTAATAAAGGTTTATCTATTCCGGGATTTCGTATCGGAAAAAGCGCTATCGAGCGCCAATATGATAAGGCGTTGCGCGGAAAACCGGGTGATCTTCAGCTTGAGATGAATGCGCATGGCCGCATTGTCAGGGAGCTTACGCGCCATGAACCAAAGTCCGGCAAGGATATCCACTTAACCATTGATGTTGGTCTTCAACAATTCGTTAGCAATCGCCTCAAAAGCGAGCGCAGTGCGGCGGCGGTTATCATGGATATTCATACGGGCGCCGTTTATGCGCTTGTCTCTCACCCCACTTTTGATCCCAATGTTTTTACCTATGGTATAGATCAAAAATCTTGGGACGATCTCAGTCATAACAAACGCCTTCCTTTGCTCAACAAGGTTCTGGATGGTGTCTATGCCCCCGGCTCGACTTTCAAACTTGTTACGGCTATGGCGGGGCTTGATTCTGGTCTGTGCAATCCAAAAGAAAAAATTTATTGCACAGGGCATCTTGATGTTGGCAATCATAGGTTTCATTGCTGGAAGCGCGGGGGGCATGGTCCCGTCAATTTAATTGAGGCTGTAGCTGGATCTTGTGATGTTTATTTTTATGAGATGGGAAAACGCATCGGCATTGATCGCCTTCATGCCATGGCCAAGCGGTTAGGTTTGGCACAAAAAACAGGCATTGATTTTCCGCATGAACGCACGGGGCTTGTTCCCTCTCGTGCATGGAAGATGGCGACGCGCGGGGCATCGTGGAATCTCGGCGAGACGCTTCTCTCTTCTATAGGTCAGGGCTATGTTTTAACAACGCCACTTCAATTGGCTGTTGCTGCTGCGCGTATTTCCAATGGAGGTTTTGCTGTGAAGCCTCATATGTTTATTCCATCAGGCAAGCAGCCTGTTTTTAAATCTCTGGGTTTTGATCGCCAACATCTCAAGGTCTTGGTGGAGGCTTTAACGGCTTCGGTTAATAGTTCTAAGGGAACAGCTTACGGCGCACGTACAGAAAATGAAGATTTTGCCATGGCTGGAAAAACAGGGACGGCTCAGGTGCGGCGTATTTCAAGCTCCGAACGGGCAGGGGGCGTGCGCTCTAATGACTCTTTACCATGGAAAGAGCGCGATCATGCTCTTTTTGTTGGTTTTGCGCCTATCAAAAAGCCGCGCTATGTGGCGTCTGTTATTGTCGAGCATGGTGGCAGTGGTGCGCGTGTTGCGGCACCGATTGTGCGCGATATTCTTGTGGCATGTCAGAAACGCAATCCGGCAGGAACCTAACCCGAATAGGCGCTAGAGCCTGTTTTGTTATCCTAAACACAGACCTCTTCAGCAATAGCTATGTTGGACTCTTCAATCCGCTTAAGAATCATAGTTGGATCAACACGCCATGTCTGAATGGTTGAACGCGCAATCTCAGAGGTCAGACGATCAAAGGTCGCCAAAACGCCCGAGAGTTCCTTGGGGTGAACAATATGTTCATCAGGACGTCCACCGCGTGACATCAGGAAGATCGAAATGAAATTTCCTTTATCAATACCAAGGGCGCGGCAAAGCGCTGCCATCATGCGTCCACCTTTTTCGGTCAAGATGGCTTCAATCAAACGTAAATCAATCTGTGCCAAGCGGCTGAGCGCAATATGAAAGAGCTTATAGTGACCGGCACGAAGAAACTGAGAAAGATAGTCAATCTTTATGGCATTCCTTTCGGCTAACCAGTCAGCCAGATGTTGCATGGCTTGGAGGCTGTCTTTTTGCAAAAGATTGGAAGAGAGCATGTCATCAATAACTTTTGTCAGCTCCAATTCGAGTCTTCCTGGGCCAAAGCCAAAGCGGTCGAGGGTTACGCGCCGCAGTTCGTGCGATACCCACCAGTAAAGTCTGGAGGCGGATTCATTGTTAAGCTCAGGGCGCTGCAAAATAGGTTTTTGGAGCAGGGAAGATAAACGCGCTGCTTCAACAAGAACATCAAGTGATTGTCCTGAAAGTTTGGCACCAAGATTTTCGGCAACAATTTGCATGACGCGTAGATCGCCTGTCTCGACCAAAGCATCGGCAACGGCTTCGCTAACTTCGCGGCGTGAAGCGATAATCTGAGCGTGTTCAGTTCCCTTTTTCTCAACAACGAAGATAAGATCATCATCTTGCAGGGTTTCATTTTCTTTGAGAATTCTGCGCGCAACATCAACAGGCCCACAGGCAACACGAAGGGCAATTTTTTGTGGCAAATCTATGGTGGCGGCAAAACTCTCAATGAGAGCATGACGAACTGAAGGGCGCTCATTTTTCAAAAGATCGTCAATTAAATCGTTAACAAGATCTTCCTCGCGGCAGGTGAGGGAAATGGACTGAGACAGAAAAACGTCAGCAAGCTTCTCCGCCAACAAGGTGCGACCGTCCTCACTTTTATTGTGGGCTAAAACCAGAAGGTCAGATACTTGTTCTTGAACGGCGCTATTCATATTGAAATTCCTTCTTTTTCATACATCAGATCGCATTCTTTATAAAAAATCTTACAGTTTCTTTAACTCTTAAATTATTAACACTTTATTCATTTCAAATAAGGATTTCTATGTTAACATTATTTCACTATCGTATTGATAAGCGATTCTTTTTGAGGGGAAAATGCAGATAACCCCAGTGCCAGTTCCTGTTACGCAGACCGCTCCGCAATTGGATGTGGTGGCAAATGCTGTGCACAATATTCAAGTTCAGTCTACGGCCCCCATTACGCAAAATGCTGTTGCTCCCACGCCCAAAAAGGAGCGAAGCGACAAATCCAAGGAGCGCAGAAAAGAGGGGCGAGAGCCTACTCATGACGATCAGGCGCGGCCTCGGGGTGGAAACGTTAATATTAGCGTTTAACATTGCTCTCCCTTTCTTCTTTTCCTCAAAAAACAGTTTTTTTTTCTGATTCGCCTCAGAACCTCTTGTAAGGCCATTATACACGAAAACGCTGAAACTAATTCATTGATTCTATGGTAAAAACATTGTTAACATGAACTTGTAAAAAAGGCTCGATTCTGCCTATAATTGGTAATAAACTAACTCTTTTTGGTAGGGCTGCATGAAAAAGATACTTAGATTGGGCACGAGAAGCAGTCCCCTCGCAATTATTCAAGCGGAGATAGCAAAAAAAAGTATATTTGAATCTCATTCTGATTTCTCGAAGGAGTGCACCATTGAAATTGTCCCGATGCGGACCGATGGAGATTGGGACTCTGCTCAAAAAGAGCAAAGTTTTCTTGAGCTTGGCACGAGTAAAAGTCTTTTTACAAAGGAAATTGAGGAAGCTCTTCTCTCTGGAATTATAGATATAGCCGTTCATTCGATGAAGGATGTGTCCGTGTTGGACAGAGAAGGACTGACTTTTGCGGCAATGTTGAAGCGCGGCGACCCAAGAGATGCTCTTCTTTCGCCCATTGCCCCTTGTATAGAGGATCTTCCGGCAGGTGCGCGTGTGGGAACATCCAGTCTTCGCCGCCGCGCGCAGGTTTTAGCGCTCCGTCCTGATCTTAAGGTCATTCCTTTGCGCGGCAACGTTGATACACGTCTTAAAAAACTGGCTGCAGAAGAAGCTGATGCGACTATTTTGGCCGTAGCCGGTCTTGAGCGCTTGGGGGTTCAAGACCGTATTGCATCAATCTTTGATATTAAGAAAATGTTACCAGCACCTGCTCAGGGAATTCTTGGTCTTCAAACACGCGAAGAGGATGAGACAACAAAGAGCTGGATTGCACGCGTTAATCATCAGGAAACTTATTTATGTGCGCGCGCTGAGCGTGCGTTGTTACGTACCTTGGATGGTTCTTGTCATATACCTATTGCGGCTTTGGCGTTTGTTGAGGGCGAAAAAATATATCTTGATGCGCTTGCTGCAACGCTTGATGGTAAACGCGTTGTGCGCAAAAAAGGGAAAGGCGTTTCTACAGACGCCGAAGAAATAGGCATTTCTATCGGCGCGGCCATTAAAGCGGAGCTACCAGAAGATTTTTTTAAGGCATGAGCCAGCTTGTTCTTTTAGCATGCCCCTGTTTCTATAGTCATTCCACTTAAGAATTCCCTATGGCTGCAAATCACTTTCCGACAAATTTCGCTTGCGCACGTACCAAAACGTAC
>DOBW01000125.1:0-1369 GCA_003504035.1 Rhodospirillaceae bacterium
AGGCGGCACGATGACCGAACAATTGGTTGCTTTGTTTGATAAAAAAATTAGACGTTAAATTTCCAAGTCTTTGGTTTTAATCCACCGGCTTATAGCCGGTGAAGTGGACTTCAGTCCTTATTTTGTTTAGTCATATTATACTCCTTTGGTCATAAGAAGTAGCTTAACACACTGTCCGAATTTCTGGGACCACCTTTCTACCTCATCAACTCTGGCTACACTATTGCGCCAACCTAATCCGAAAATGCTCTAGATCATTCCTCTTTTGCAGAGGGTTCTATAGGAATTGTTTGCTTTTTTTGGGGGGCACAGAATTTCTTGAAAAATTTGCCCTTTTTCATGTGGTGTTGTAGATGAGAACTATGGAAACTAAGCGTCCCGTTTTTAAGCATAAAAGCAAGAATCCCCTTACATGGGGTTTCGCTCGTTTTTCGCATGAAGTTAAGGCTTCCCGTGGGTGCGTTCAGACACCATGGCAGCTTTTTTTAGCGCATTTCGAGACGTTTTTTATCGACAGCCTTTTCTTTAATTACATTCTTCCATCCAACAAGCACCGCGTCGATGACAAGATGTGGCGTGGCGGTCAGCCGCATCATTTTCAGTTTAAAGGTCTTGCGCGAAGCGGCATTCGCAGCATCATTAATCTGCGCGGGGAGCGTTCTTGTGCGTCCTATTATCTTGAGGAAAGAGCGTGCAAAAAATATGGCATCAAGCTTTTTAATTTTCCTATTAATTCACGTCAGCCACCTAAGCTTGAGATTCTTGAACAGCTCGAAGAGCTTTTTTCAAAAGTTGAATATCCTGCGCTCATTCATTGCAAGGCTGGCTCGGATCGGGCGGGTATTATGAGTGCGCTTTATCTTATTATGGCAAGAAAACAGCCTGTTGAGGTCGCGATGAAGCAGCTCTCTTTGCGTTATGGGCATTTTCGCCAAGCTAAAACAGGTGTGCTTGATGAATTTTTAGAGACCTATCAAAGATTCTGTGCCAAGCAGCCTATCGCGTTCATGGAGTGGGCGCGCAAATATTATGATCGCGATGCCGTGATTGCCTCACATAAAATTTTCAGTTTGATGGATTGGCTAACGACCAGCGTCTTACGACGAGAGTGATGATGCCTGCAGGCCATAAAGCCGCGCATAAACACCTTTTTGGGCCAGCAATTCTTCGTGCCGACCTTGTTCCACGATGTGGCCACGTTCAATCACGATGATCTTGTCGGCATCGGCAATGGTTGAGAGCCTGTGGGCTACAACAATGGTCGTTCGTCCTTTTTGAAGACGATAAAGCGCTTCTTGCACAGCGCGTTCGGATTCATTATCAAGCGCGGACGTGGCTTCATCAAGCAACAGAATGGGGGCGTTACGCA
>DOBW01000125.1:1445-2999 GCA_003504035.1 Rhodospirillaceae bacterium
TGCGGAAGAAGGCGAATAAAATCATCTGCACACGCATTTTCGGCGGCCTTGGTGATTTCTTCTTCGCTTGATCCTTCTTTACCGTAAGAGATATTAGCTCGCACGCTATCATCAAAAAGCGCCGTTTCTTGGCTGACGAGCGCAATTTTACTTCGCAGGCTTTTAAGCGTTACGCCGCGAATATCTTGCCCACCGATAAGGATAGCGCCATCTTCTACGTCATAGAAGCGTGGAATCAAATTAATGATGGTTGATTTTCCTGCGCCTGAAGGGCCAACGATGGCAATGGTCTTGCCGTGTGGGACGGTAATAGAAACATGGTCAAGAGCCAGCGTTCCATCAGGATAGCGAAAGACGACCTTGTCCAGATCAACGCTTTCATCTTTCACTTCTAAAAGCGCGGCGTTAGGCCTGTCCACGATGGAAGGTTTTGTATCAAGCAGCGAGAAAATGCGCTGAGCGGCGGCAAGACCTGCTTGAAGTTGACCGTTGACTTTAGCGGCGCGGCGCATGGGGTCAAAAGCAAGAATGAAGGCGGTGATAAAGGAGAAGAGCGCGCCCGTTGTAGTAAGGCCTTGTTCAATGCGCCAGTTTCCATAAAAAATAACGGTTGTAATGGCCAAGCCGCTCATTAGTTCCATCAAGGGGTCGGAAAGTGCGCTTACACGATAATTTTTGATGGCCAGTTTAAATATTTTTTCGGTAACATTCTTGACGCGCCCATGTTCATGATGCTCCATGCCGTAGCCTTTGACATGGCGGATACCCTGAAAAATCTGGCTTAAAAGAGAAGTGAAGATCCCCATTTCTTCTTGTGTGCGTAACGAATAGCGCCGCATATGTTTTCCAACCTGTGCAACAAAGATGGCCGAAACAGGGAAGACAAAAAAGGCTGCTAAGGCAAGACGCCAATCTTGGTAAAACATAACCGTGATCAAGAAAAGAAGCGTTAGTCCGCCTTTGAAGGCGTTGGTCATGCATTCGCCAACAGCCGCGCGCATGATGGTAACGTCATTTGTCATGCGTGAGATAAGAAGCCCCGATGCGTTGGCATGGAAGAAAGACAGGTCTGCATCAAGAAGGTGGAGATCCATTTGTTGTTGAACATCGGTTATGATTCGCTGGCCGATACGGTTCATGATGACGGTGTGAAAGTAGGTTGCCATGCCGCGCGCGAGGAATAGCCCCATAACAAGGCCGCCTAACTTAAGGGCAAAAAGCGTCTCTTGTTCTTTCCCCAGCTGATTGATAATCGGTTCGATGGTTTTGGCCATAAGACCTGTTGCAGCAGCTGCGACAGTCATGAAAAAGAAGGATGTCGCAAAGCTTTTGATATGAGGCCGTATATAGCCACGAAACAAACGGGCGATCAGAACACTGCTTCGGGCGCTGTTTTTGGAAGAAGACAAGGCGTTTACCTAGATAAATTTTATGAACAACAAAGTCGTAGCATATAGCTATACTTTCTTTATAGAAGTTTATTGGATTAGAAAAGCCGATAGTTCGCCGTTTCTTAACCAGCCTAGCGACCAAGGCCGTGTTCCACGCTTTTGA
>DOBW01000217.1 GCA_003504035.1 Rhodospirillaceae bacterium
CGTTTTGGCTCAGGCTGGGCATGGCTCGTGAAGCAGGCCGACGGTTCACTGGCTGTCTCTTCCACACCCAACCAGGACAATCCGCTGATGGACCTGACCGATGTGAAAGGAACACCTCTGCTGACAATTGATGTATGGGAACACGCCTATTACCTTGACTATCAAAACCGCCGCCCTGATTTCCTACAGGCTTTTTTAGATCACTTGATCAATTGGGATTTTGCAGCCTCCCAATTATAGAGTCTTTCTCCAATAAAAAAGGCGGGGAAAATCCCCGCCTTTTTCTTTTTTTTGAAAGCTGATGCTTACTTCATTCCGGAAGCATCAATTTCAATTTCTACACGACGATCAGGCTGCAAGCACTGAACCAGCAACTTCTTAGGCATCGTATTAGGACAAAGCGTTGTTGTAACGCTATCACCAAACCATCTTGTCTCAAGAACCTGTGCGTTCATAATGCCCTTGGAAACGAGATATCTACGAACCCTGTCCGCACGGCGTTTGGAAAGTTTTTCGTTAGCAGCGGCATTACCGATACGATCAGCAAAACCGATAATACGTACGCCAACAACATCATCGCCTCTGGCTTTAATGTTGGAAGCTAGTACATTAAGCATCTTTTTGCCCTGCGCTGAAAGCGCCGAACGCCCAAAACCGAAATAAACGGTCTTAGTGCCAAGAGCCATGCCCTGACATTCGTCATAGCTATTTGTCCACATGCTACGCACGCAGTCTGCACCTTTAGTGCAAACCATAGCGCCACGTGAATCACGAACAACATCTAAATTAGCTGCCTGTGCAACTGTAGCAACAGCCAAGCCAAGCAAAAACGTGCCTGCAAGAAAAAGTTTGACAGAATTCTTCATGGTTTTCTCCATTAGAGTAAAACAACCGCCGGCCCAAAGACGGCCAACAAAAAATAGGGGAAGCACCGAGCCAGTCCGCATCATAGACAGTACTTATTAAAGACCGGTTACGCAGTCTTTTCAATACACGAAATGCCCTTATTTTGTTGTTTTTAGACCATACCGCGCTCTTTTGGCCACAGAGGTAGGGTTTTCTTTTGTTCTGAAGCACCTTAGTGATATTATATTGATTCGTTTTTACCCCTCTTGCTCAAGAGGCGACTTATGGTTCACGCTGTTGCTTCACTTCCCCTACAAGAGTCAGAAGACATCGTCTCTGATGAAGCCTTTTTTGACCCTTTTGCAGGGCTTTTAGGCCAAAACACGCCAAGCGATGATCTGTGGCTAGGAAAGGCCGCGCCGCGTTATACGAGCTATCCTCCGGCAACAGCCTTTCAGGAAGACCTCACCACCGAAAACTACAGGGGTGTGCTAGAAGGTCTATCGCCTGAAGAACCCATTTCCCTTTATGTCCATATTCCCTTCTGTCAGAAGCTTTGTCTTTACTGCGGATGCCACACATCACCGACCCAGCAACATGATCCCGTTGATCGTTATCTTCATACAGTTCATCGTGAACTTGAAAATTTGGCCACAATGTCGCCACGATCAAGACGCATCAGTCACCTCCATTTTGGTGGCGGCTCGCCCAACATCATGTCAGAAAAAGATTTGGGCCTGATGATTGGGGCGATGGCACGCCGTTTTGATCTAAGCTCCACGCAAGAAATAGCTATGGAGCTGGACCCACGCCTCATCACAAAAGCACAAGCTCGCGTTCTAGGCATGGCTGGTATAACGCGTGTCAGTCTGGGCATTCAGGATTTTGATGAGGACGTACAAGAAGCCATCGGTCGCGTTCATTCTTTTGAACAAATTGCAAAAAGTTGTTATCTCCTGCGGGAAGCTGGCATAGAAAAAATAAATTTTGATCTCATGTATGGCCTTCCCAAGCAATCACCGCTTTCTGTAGCAAAGACCGCGCGTCTTGCTTCTAGTCTTACGCCTGACAGAATTGCGCTTTTTCCCTATGCCCACATGCCACACGTCAAAAAACATCAAAAAGTGCTTGAACAATTTGTCTTGCCTGGCCCCCACGCAGCCTTGGCGATGGAACGCGCAGCACGGGCTATCTTGCGCGAAGACGGGTTTATTGAAATTGGTATGGATCATTTTGCGCGGCCTTCCGATTCACTAACAAAGGCCAAAGAAACCGGCAAGCTTCGCCGAAACTTCCAAGGCTATACAGATGACACGGCGAGCACACTTCTTGGCGTTGGCGCTAGTTCAATCTCTCAAACCACAGATTTTTATTTTCAAAACGCCTGCGATATTGACGATTACGCTCAACATATTTCAAAACATGGCTTAGCAACAACGCGCGGCCTCCATTTGAGCAGCGAAGACAAATTTCGCGCCGACATTATTCAAGAATTGATGTGTACATTATCTGTCAATCTGGAGAAAATCTGCACTAAGAATAATTTTTCGGTTTCTACCCTTGCCGAATCTCTTGAAGCTTTAGAACCTTTTGAAAAGGCTGGTCTTATCCAGCGCGACGGCTATAAAATTAAACTCCTAACGGCGCACCGCATGGCCGTGCGCGTTATTGCATCTGTTTTTGACACAACACAACACGATGACAAAACGCCTGTTTCACGGACGGTCTAAAGAAATCTCCCACAACGAAGATGAAACACCAAGGACGCTTGGGCACGAGGATAAAAACACGCCCTCTTTTCCTCCTTCTTTTTTGAAAGAGACAGAAGGATAGTCTTTTTCTCTTAAACTCCAGCCCACAAGGATTTGTTTACCCTCAGGCGCAGAAAAAAGAAGAAGAACATCGCGCGGATTAAGCGTATGAATTTGACGCTCAAGAACAGCGTGGCGCAAAACAGGCAAAAGCCTTTCAATCCATTTAAAAGCTGGCTTGGCTTTTCCATCTGCATACACAAGGCCGAAATGGCCTTCATCATCTTCAGGATCAGGGCGCGAATCTTTCCATTCATACCAAATCGAAAGCGGCACGCCCCACATAACATCAATCAATCTTGTACGAAGCGCATAATCGGCGCGCTTTTCTTCAGAAACCTGCGTGCCTGTATAGCCCCACTCGGTATTTAAAAGAGGTTTAGAAACACGATGTTTTATCATCAAAGGAAATAAACGACGATAGTCTTTAAAAACAGCTTCTGGCTCTTCATCACCATGACGATAAGGATGAACTGTTATTGCATCCATACACGCCGACGCACCGGAAGATAAAAAACTTTCAAAAAAAGCAGAGCCAACATCGTCTTGCGGATCCGGAATGCGCCCCAAGGAAGGACCTACAATAAAAGCATCAGGCACAACAGAGCGCATAGTTTTACACGCCGCCTCAGCCAAAACAGAAAAGTGCTGGACATCTGCCTTAGGCGGCCAGAAGCGTGCAAGATCAGGCTCATTCCAAATTTCCCAAACAATGTCCTTACTGCCGTAACGCAAAACAACCTGCGCTGTAAACCGTGCATAGGCTTGGATAGCCTCTGGCGTCATAGGCGCACGCACACGTACAAGATCATGGTCCACATTATTAGGCGGCGCGGGAACAAAACCGCCATAAGAAGGATGGCCACCTAAAAGCGGAACAACCATTTTAAGGCCAGCACGGCGAACCCGCGCAACAAGCGCATCGGTTTGTTGCCAATCATAATGGCCAAGCTCTTTTTCTATTTCAGTCCAACCAATAGCAAAGCGGACAAAACCAAAACCGGCGGCATGAATCCGCTCAAGATCTTCCTTTGCCGCAATCCACCCTTTTATCTGTACTCCAAAACCATCTCCAACAGCGCGTGAGAGCAGCGGCGCACGGGCGGCATGGCATGGCGGTGCCACAAAACAAAACACACTGAGAAAAAGAAAAAGAAGCCTCATGATTGTTCTACTGCCATGCGATAAAAGTCTAAGGTAGAAGCCGTCATGCGCCGCACGGTAAAGAAGTCACCCTGACGCAGCGCGGCGGCAGCCATTTCTTTGCACGCCGTAACATCAAGCTGAAGGTAAGACTTCAAAGCAAAAGCCAAGCTTCCTGTTTCAAAATCTTTGGCAACAAAGCCCGTCTTGCCTTGCAAGACACATTCTGGCGTACCGCCAACCGGCGTGCTCACAATTGGAATACTTGCCTGAAGGGCTTCAATAAAAACAAGCGGCAATCCTTCGTAGTCACTGGAGCAAAACAGAACGTCAAAACCCGACATGAAAAGACGCGCATCCTGTCCTTCCCAAATTTTTATGCGCTCTGAAACCCCGTATATTTCAGCTTTCTTTTTAAGTTGTTCCAACAAAGAACCGCTGCCAACAACCGCAAGACGAAGATTTTTATGTTCAACTGCTGCCAAAGCAAAAGCTTCCACAAGACGCGTGGGATTTTTCTGCGATGAAAGACGACCAACAAACCCAACGACCTTTTCTTTTTCACTATAGCCCATACGAGATCGAGCTTCTCCACGCGTGGCAAGAAAAGGCAAAGACACACCATTAGGAATAACTTTTATTCTATGCTCACTAATGCCCAAATCGCAGGAAGCATGTTTTCTTTCGCCTTCGGACACCACAATAATGAAGTCTGTGAAAAAACTTAGCACCTTCTCGATAAGGCCATAAAAACGAGACGCACCTGAAGCCATCGTGACAAAAGCGTGCGGCGTATAAATAACGCGCATAGCCGGAAAAAAAACACCCACAAGACGCGCCAACGCACCGGCCTTAGAGCTATGAGCATGAAGAATATCGTAGGGACCTGTCTTTTTTAAAAGACGGTAAAGCGCTACAACGCTCCAAAGATCATGGATACCAACAGCACGTTGCATAGAAAAAGCTATTTTCCTACACTTTTTGAGATTCCTTAGATCTTCCTCAAATAAAGAATCGGCGCGCACCGGAGAATAAATAAAAGTTACTTCTTCACCCTTAGATGCAAGCCCCTGCGTCAAAGCAAGCGCACAACGCACGCTTCCTCCTGATGTTGATTCTATAATTTGAGCAATACGCATGTAAGATGCGCCCCCTAAACATCAAAGCAGATAGGTTCTAGCAAGCTCCTGTTTTTTTTAACACAGCCGGAATTGTTTTAAACAGTATAGCAATGTCATGCCACAACGACCAGTTGCGCACGTACCAACCATCCATCTGAACACGGCGTGAAAAAGAAAGATTACTCCGCCCACTAACCTGCCACAAACCCGTTAAGCCAGGACGCACTTTTCTGTAGAGAGAGATATCTCTATCATAGGCATCTTTTTCGGCAAGCTTGATGGGCCGTGGCCCTACCAGACTCATATCACCGCGCAGCACATTGATAAGCTGAGGCAGCTCATCAAGACTCCACCGGCGCATAAACTGGCCAATTTTTGTTATACGTGGATCACCTTCCCGCAGTTTGTGATAACACTCCCACTCGGCTTTCTTGCGAAGATTTTTTTCCAAAAAGGCCTCCAAAACAGCTTCGCTGTTTTGGACCATGGACCGAAATTTAAGACACATAAAGGGGCGTCCATTCAGCCCCATACGTTTATCACCATAGAAAACAGGCCCGCCATCGCGCCGAACAAGAAGCGCCAAGGAAATTAAAAGAGGACTGAGAAAGAAAAGCCCTATCCCTGCGCCAAAGATATCAAGACTACGCTTAAGGAAACGCGGCAAAGGCTGTTCCAAATTGGAAATATGCGTCATCAACATGACGTCATGATTGAAAAAATACTGTGGCGTCATGCCCAAAACCGGCAAATGACGCAGCGGTGGGGAAATCGAAAAAGGAATACCTTCTCGTGCTAATTGCGCAATAGCCTCGCCAGCATCAGCCAAAGCCAGCCCATCCATAGCAATCACGACATAATCGGCATTAAAGCGCGCACAAAGCCTTTCCCAAGAATTATCGGTTTGTTCTAAAAGGAGAGGAAGATTTTCGATCTGCATAGCAATTTCATAGCCAAGCTCTGGCTCTGAACGCAAGGCAGCACGCGTTTCATCTGCCATTATTCCTGAACCGACCAGCAACGTACGAAGCTGCCACTTCTGAGAACGCCGCAAAGAAGCGCGAACCAAAAAACGTGAAGACAAAAGAGCAAATCCGGCAAAAAGCCACGCCGAGGTCAACCAAAGACGCGAGGGATCCTGCTTGGCAGCAAATTGGAAAAAGCCATCGACAATCAGCGCAAAGCCAAGCGTTTTGACAACAGTTTGCGTTTCAAACCAAAAGGGCATGCGCGTTTTGTATTGGCCCGTGTGACAAAACCATAAAACAACACCAAGCGACACCATAACAAACTGACTGAAACGTAGGCCCTCCGCCAAAAGTGAAAGGCTCTCAAAAGAACGCCCTAAAACAGTTGTATTGATGACAGAGGCCGCACTCCACGCAATAGCAAACCCCCAAAGCAAAGCAAAGATGTCACTTAGAATAAACCAACGCAGTGCATCCGAAGGATGGCGGCGGGCTTGCGTTTGAGTCTGAGGAAAAAAATCTGTGACGGGCATAGCCGAAATTTCGGCCATAATGGTCGTAAGTCTCGTCTTCGCTCGTTCAGAAGTGGAAATATCATCTGAAGAAGGACTATGTGGCGCCGAAACAGGCGACCGAAGACGTCTAAACGCTTCACGAGGCGACATATTAGACCCTTTCCTTAAAAAGATTTTGCCAAAATCAGCTTTAGGATCTGTCCTCACAATTACCGTAAATTCTGTACGAGGCGAAGAAACAGACCCATATAATGCCCTGAAAGAAATAAATTTCCTGAGGCGAGAAACCCGTTAACCATTTCTTTACATTTTAGCACATAAGCCAAGAAAGTAATACTTGTATTTAAGAAACCATTAACCTTATTTAAGACATCATTAGCTTTTTATTAACCCTTTTGTATTTTTGCCACAAAGCTATGATCTCAGATAGCCTTGGTTTTCCGCCCTTTTTTCATAAAAGGGCGCGACCCTTTTGTTTTTGCACAAAGAGCAAGGCATGATAACGTTAACCATAAGGCCGTTTATTCACGATGCGCAGAACACACGTTAATGATAAAGATAGAACCTAGTAAGGACTTAAAAATGGGATTGCTAAAAGGTACAGACCCTAAGATGCCAACATCCCTTTATAATTTTTTCCTCCCCGATCTTGGAAGGCAGGCACAGGATTACTGGGTCGATACGTGGCAACGCTCTTTTCTATTTCTCGATATTTTGCGCCAGAGAGGCAATGCCTCCATCGAACAAGAAACGCGTGATGCACCCAATGTTTTGCATTTTGATTCCACTCTTCTGATTGACGGGCGCGATCTTCCCTCCCCCGTCAATTATATGTTGATGCGCATTTTGCCACCCGACAACATCACGACAGACGCAACAAAGCGCCCCTTTGTCATTTTTGATCCCCGCGCCGGTCAAGGCCCCGGTGTTGGTGGCATGAAAAAAGATAGCGAAATAGGAATTGCTCTGCTTGGCGGACATCCTGTCTATTTTG
>DOBW01000016.1 GCA_003504035.1 Rhodospirillaceae bacterium
TTTCATCACCAAGGAAGAAAAAAGGAGATAGGTCTTGATTGCATTGGTCTTGTCGTTGTGGCGCTTTGTGCGCTTGGGTTCAAAGTTGCCGATCGTTTGGATTACGGATTGCGGCCGGACGGTTCTTCGCTCGTTAAAGCGTTGGTGGAACATGGTGCGCAAAAAGTAATGTTTCTTCAAAAGGGCGATATTCTTTTGTTTCGTTATGATCATCAGCCGCAGCATGTCGCGATTGCTTCATCACCCTGCTCGCTTATTCATGCTTTTGCGCCTGCGCGCAAAGTTGTCGAGACGCAGATAGGGCCTTATTGGCGCCGCCGTCTTGTTGGTATTTATCGCTTCACTTTTGACTTTAAGAATAAGGCATAATTTATGGCATCCATTGTTCTTTCTTCTGTCGGCAAATCCCTTGGAAATATGGTTCTTCCTGGGCTTGGCGGTCGTCTTTTGGGCACTGTTGGCAGCCGTGCGGGCGGTCTTATTGATAGTGAGCTAGGACTTAAAGAAAGCGCGTCTGAGGAAACAAGACTTGAGAATTTCACTGTTCAAGATTCTAAATATGGTTTGGCTATTCCTGTTATTTATGGCCGTGCACGGATTGCCGGAAATGTTATTTGGGCTTCGGATTTAATCGAAACGTCTCACGAAGAAGGTGGTATAGGCAAAGGTGGCGTAGGTGGTGTTTTTGCACCTTCTAGTACGAGTTATACATATAGCATCCATTGTGCTGTGGCTCTGGGAGAAGGCGAAATTGGTGGTATTCAGACTATTTGGGCCGACAGTAAAGTTATTTATCAAAATGGTGTTTGGAAATCTGGTGTTGTCGGGAGCGCAACCATCTACAAAGGTTCTGATGATCAGGATGTAGATCCCCTGCTCGAATCTTGGATTGGTACAGGTTTCGTCCCTGCTTATCGAGGGCTTGCCTATATCGTTTTTGAATCTTTGCAATTGTCAAACTTTGGTAATCGCTTACCTAATCTTTCTTTTGAAATTCTTCCCAAAGAAGCAACAGGCCAGCCTCAATGGCTTGGTGCGCATGTCCCTTCTCTCTCGGTTTCCGGTTACACAAACAGAAATGGAGGCGCCCTTCCAATCACGCTTGAAGGGGGGAGCGTAAGTGCAAGAACCATTTTATCATGTGGTTATGTGGAAGAAAGTTCTACGGCAAAGTTTGTTGTTTGTGAATTAGATGTCACCGGAGACGAGCCTGTTTTATTGGCTCAAACTGAAAGTAATTCTTTTTCTGTTTATGATATAGCTACGCACACATGGGCGATAGCGCCAGATAATCGTTTTGTTGCTATAGGATTTCAAGATGGTGCGTCTGGAAAACCGTTTTATGTGATGATCTATGATTCTCAAACGCGTACATTTGGGGATATTTCTAGTTTTCCTATGGCGTATTTGGAATATCGACAAATTGAATGGATTGATGCGCAGCGTTTTGTTTTTACAGAAACACAAGGCAATGTGCGCGGCGTTCGTGTCTTGATGCGTTCTGGTCTTTCGGTTGTTGATCTTGGTTTTTACGATGTATGGTCTGCGGGGTCTGAAACATCACATAAACCGCTTGGTTATACGCAGTTTCTTCCCTTTGCGGATGGGCTTGTCCATATCATGGGAAATGCCCTGCCTATTTTTACAACACTTTATGCGGCGCATCTTTCTTGGGTCGATAATGATTTGGTCTTAGGGGCGCCTTATGTTCTCTCAAGTGGTGTTTCTTTGGGAAATGGAAGTTCTGCGCATAATTTTCTTTTGAGAACTGGCGAAAATGAATGGACTTTTGCGCATCTCAGTTTCTCGGGCATGTCCTTTATGTCTTTTGAGCCGCAAGATAAAGAAAGCGTGAGCGTTACACGCGCGTGGCAGACATTGACCAATGACTTGTTGATAGTGGGCGCGTATCAGGCACCTGTTGTGTTTGGGGATAGAATTCTTGTTGTTCAAAAACATGTTTATGAAAATGTTTATAGACTTTCTGAGGTTGCTCTTTTAGATGACTCTTTTTTGCTTGAAGTAGATGCTTCGCTTATTGAGGATTTTTCAGATGCTGTAACGGAATTTTCGCTATTTTATATTGGCGCTAACCGTTTCATGCTTTTGGGTTGTGCCTTCGGTCCGTTGTCGCATTTGGGCCTTGTGCGCCGACGCAATACAGGTGACACACTCGATAATGTTGTGCGTGATATTCTTTTACGTGCGGGGTATGAATCGGGCGATATAGATGTAACTGGTTTGGCTGATATTCCTTTGGATGGCTATGTTATTTCTGCGCAAAAGACGGCCTCTTCCTCGCTTTCTCTTTTGCAATATTTTGAACCTTTTGATCTTATCGAAAGTGATGGGCAACTTAAGGCTATTCGCCGTGGGCAATCTATACCAACAGAAATTGCGTGCGAAGAAGCTGGTGCAGTGAATGACGGTGAGATAAAGGATAAAAGTGTTCCTGTGTTGTCGATAACGCGGGTTCAGGAACTTGATCTTCCAGTTGAATTGACAGTTGATGCTTTGGACGCTTCTCGTGATTATGAAATCGGTTCACAAAGAGCACGCCGTTTGACTGCAAAAGGAGGGCCGCGCGCCGCAAAGTTGTCCTTGCCCCTTGTTTGTACAGCAAGTGACATAAAACAAATTGCCGAGCGTACACTTTATCGTTTGTGGTCCGAGCGTGTTTTTTATCGCTTTTTTCTTTCTGGTCGGTGGTTGCCTTTGGATCCATCTGATGTTGTACAGATGGAAGGGCATAAAATAAGGATCACACAAATTGCGTTGAAAAACTGTGTGATGCAAATAGATGGCGTTGATGCAGGTGCCGATGATTTGTTCAGTGAAGCGATGGCTGAAGGTGGAGAAAGTTATCTCAGCTCAGAACTTGGTATTGTTCCTTCAGTCCTTCATTTGATGGATCTTCCTCTTTTGCGTAATGAAGATAATGATTCTGGCATTTATGTTGCCATAAGCGGGAATGATGGATGGAGCGGTGCGACATTGTGGCGCAGTCCTGATGGTGTGAACTTTACGGAAAAAGCTTCTTTTACGCAGCCTGCAATAGCCGGTACAGCGGCAAGTGTTTTGCCGGAAGTCTCGACCTTTTATAAGGATGAGGCGAGTACAGTTCAGGTTCAGCTTTATCAGGGAATTTTAAGTAGCTGTACAGAAAATCAGATGCTCAATGGTGCAAATATCGCGTTGCTTGGAGGTGAGATTATTCAGTTTCAATCAGCAACGCTTTTAGGCCCCGGGCTTTATGAGCTTGGCCATCTTTTGCGCGGGCGGCAAGGCACGCAAGAAGGGTGCGGGACGCACAGAACAGGTGAAGCCTTTGTTCTTTTAAATGAAAGTACGGTGCAGTTTTTGCCCGCGCTTCTTTCCGAGCGCAACCAAAACTTTTCGTTTCGTGCTGTTTCTCTCGGTGGATCAATTGCGACAGCGCAGAACTTGTCACTGACCTATGGGGTGAAGAGCCTTCAACCTTTGGCGCCTGTTCATCTAAAAGCTTCGCGCAGTGGTGGGGCTGGATCAGAAGTGACTCTAAGCTGGGTGCGCCGTGCGCGCATGAACGGATCGTGGGTGGATTATATTGATGTACCGCTTGATGAAACGCAGGAGCTTTATGATCTTGAAATTATGGATGGCGAAGATGTTGTCAGGCTTTTTGAGAATATTAATCAGACGACACAAGTTTATACGGCGGCGCAGCAGCTTGCTGATTGGCCTTCAGGCGTTCCGTCTCAATTTACTGTGAATCTTTATCAAATAAGCGACCTTTATGGCCGTGGGCAAATGGCTGTCGCCTTACTTTAGAAAGATGTTTGTCAAAGTGCTTTTGGAGGAAGCGTAAAAGCCAAATGGGACTCCCGCTTTCGCG
>DOBW01000144.1 GCA_003504035.1 Rhodospirillaceae bacterium
GCACGCCTTTTGGATGTTCCCGTTTCTTATTTCTTTGATGAGGTGCGGGTTGAACCTGAGGTTGTTCATTCGGTTGCAGGTTTTGCCGAAAACGATCAGGCGAAGCTTGAGGGTTCTCCCGAAGCTGCTCCAGAACTTTTGCATCGTAGAGAGACGCTGGAATTGATTCGCGCTTACTATCGTATCAGTGCGAAAAAAACGCGCCGCAAAGTGTTTGAGTTGATCAAATCTATGTCAGACTGATTTATAGTCATTTCACTTAAAAACCGGACTGGGCTGCAAATAGCTGTTTTGTATAGGAAGGAGCTTGATCTTGTGCGCATATCGTGCTGGATTGGCCGTTTGTTACCCTTCTACACAAACCTTAAGAGTATCTCATGGACAGCAATCTGAAGAACTTTTCCTTCACTTCCGAGTCGGTTGGTGAAGGACATCCTGACAAAGTATGTGATCGGATTTCCGATTCTATCGTTGATCTTTTCCTTAAAGAAGACCCACACAGCCGTGTGGCCGTTGAAGCGTTGGCCACAACAAACCGTATTGTTATTGGCGGTGAAATTCGTGGCCCCTCAACCATCACACCTAAAGAAATGGAAGCTACCGCGCGTGATGCGGTGCGTGAAATTGGCTATGCGCAAAAAGGCTTTCATTGGCAGTGGGCTGATGTTCAAATTTATATTCATGCGCAGTCATCCGATATTGCGATGGGCGTTGATGCTGGTGAAGACAAAGAAGAAGGTGCCGGAGATCAAGGCATAATGTTTGGTTATGCCTGTAATGAGACATCGTCATTGATGCCTGCGCCGATCAGTTTTGCACATAATATCTTGCGCTTTATTTCTGAAGATCGTCACGCTGGCAAGTTGCCTCTTCTCGGTCAGGATGCAAAGAGCCAAGTAACTTTGGAATATGTTGATGGTATGCCTGTGAGGGCTTCGCGCATTGTTGTTTCAACGCAGCACGATGAAAAGATAGATCAGCAAGAGGTTAAGGCTCTTGTACGGCCCTATGTTATGAAAGCGTTGCCTGAGGGCTGGATGTGTGATGAAGAGTTCTTCTATGTCAATCCTACAGGGCGTTTCGTTATTGGCGGACCAGATGGTGATACAGGATTAACGGGTCGTAAGATCATCGTTGATACTTATGGCGGTTCCGCGCCGCATGGCGGCGGTGCTTTTTCTGGCAAAGATCCTACCAAGGTTGATCGTTCGGCAGCTTATATGGCGCGTTATGTTGCCAAGAATATTGTAGCTGCAGGAATATGTGATCGCTGCACGATCCAGCTTTCTTATGCCATTGGCATATCAGAGCCGCTTTCGATTTTTATCTCGACACATGATACAAATAAAATTGATGACAGCAAGCTGGTTGATATTGTGCGTGAACTAGTCAGGTTTTCACCACGCTCAATTCGTAAGCATTTGGGGCTTAATCACCCCATTTATAAAAAGACATCTTCCTTTGGTCACTTCGGGCGCGATCCTGAAGATGATGGCCATTTTTCATGGGAACGTCTGGACCTTGTGGCTGAGCTGAAGCGTGCCTACAATCTATAGTCATTCCACTTAAGAATTACCCATGGCTGCAAATCACCTTTTGACATCGCCTTTTGTGCGACTGCTTTGCGTTTCACGCACAAGCGACTGCACTGATTATTTGCGCACGTACCACAATGTACGCTTACGCAATAAGGCTCGACAAAAAGCAAATTTCGCCTATGGGTAATTCTTAATTGAAACAACTATATAAGACAAAAGCATGATAGAACTTTCTCCCGAGCGTCTTTTTGGACGGCGTAAAGGCAGGCCATTGCGCCAGCGCCGAGTCCGTTTGATGGAAGAGCTTTTGCCAACTATCGAAATCACTGTTCCGGCGACAGGGAAAGTGATCCCAGAGTCTTTTTTCCCATCGTCCATGCGTGACATCTGGATGGAGATAGGTTTCGGCGGCGGTGAGCATCTTGCGGCGCAGGCTGTCGTGCATCCGGAAGTTGGTTTTTTAGGATGTGAGCCTTTCATCAATGGCGTGGCAAGTTTGTTGGCGCATATTGATACGCAAAAGCTCAATAATATTCGGATCTATCCTGATGATGCTCGCCATATTTTGGATGCCTTGCCAGAAGCGTCATTGGGGCGCTGTTTTGTTCTTTTTGCTGATCCGTGGCCTAAGAAACGGCATGCTGATCGGCGCTTTATTGGAAAAGAAAATCTAGACCGTCTTGCCCGTACGCTTAAGCCGGATGGTGAGATGCATCTGGCTACGGATGTAGAATCTTTGGCCCTGTGGATGCGTGAGCGTGTGGAGGAGCATCCTTCTTTTGTGTGTCTTTATGATAGCACGACCCCCCCTGTGGATTGGGTGCCAACGCGCTATGAACAAAAGGGATGTGCGGCAGGCCGTCAGTCGACCTATATGATTTATCGCCGCGCTTAGGACGTGGGTTCCTTCCAGCCATGAAGGTAAAACAAATCAATGGTTGCCATAATGCCACCTGAAGGGGCAGTAAAATGTTCTTTGTATATGTCGCCCGCGCGCTCAAAGAGACAACGTGGCGCGAAGCTGCGAGAGCGTGCCGTTAGGCTATTGCTCCAGCCCCCTGCGCGAAGCTCATGCATGAGAGCGAAGATGTCCTCATAAACAAGCGTCAAGCTTTCCTGATCCGTTACCGTGTGAGCAAAGCCTGCTGCTGGGAGAAGACGGTTTAAGGTTTGTAAATCCATCATGGGCGCCACGCGTGGATTGGCGCCGCCGGTAAGCTCACTCTCGGCCTTCATAAGACTTTCGCGCAATTCATGTAGACTGTTGCCGCCTGCTAGTACGCCCAGAAAAAGGCCATTTTCTGGCAGGGCGCGGTATTCTTGTGAAAGAGTTTCAGGCAAATCCGCAGTGTGCTGAAGCTCAAAACAAGAAAGTTTGTATGGACAGGCTTCTTTGAGATCGGCAAGCCTTTCCTCAAGCCTTTCTTGGGCTTTGCGCAGGAGAGGGTGCTGCCACATCTTAGCACGGGCTTGCTGAAGCTCTTGAAAAGCGTTGTCGAAAAGGGCAGAAGATTCACTCATGTTTATGATTATGACCTGATGAACGTTTTTTCGCTACAGCCTTTTGTTTCTCGCTGTCATGCCGCTGGGCATGCCGTGATGGATTTTCTTTTGCC
>DOBW01000001.1 GCA_003504035.1 Rhodospirillaceae bacterium
ACCTCGAAAACACCAACATGCATCTATCTTTCTCACCGCGGAATAAGGGCTGCCAATGTTCCCATTATTCCTGGAATTCCGCTTGATGTAGATTTTTCTAAATTAAAAAAACCGCTTGTTATTGGTCTGACGAAAGATGCCGAATCTTTGGTTGAAATTAGATTGAAGCGCTTGAAAATGCTCCACGAAAAACAAAAAAGCGATTATGTAGATTTTAGAAAAGTACAAGAAGAAGTGCGTGCTGCACGCCGTCTTTTTTCAAAATTAGGTTGTCCCGTTATTGATGTGAACAGAAAATCTATTGAGGAAATTTCTGGCGAGATCATAACTCTTTTAAGCAAAAGGGCTTTGATGAAAGAGATAGAGGACAAAAAAAAATGATAAAGGAAAAAAAAACAGAAGAAACTATTTTAACAGGTGTCATGGGCTGGCCCATTGCTCATTCAAAATCGCCGTACCTTCATGGTCATTGGCTTGCTCAAAACAAGATAAACGGCGCCTATCTTCCTTTGGCCGTTGATCCGGACAAAATCGAACAAGCCTTGCGCGCGCTGCCTGTTCTTGGGTTTAAGGGCTGTAATTTAACCCTTCCACATAAAGAAAAAGCACTGCCGTTTTTGGATAAAACAGATGATCTTGTTCGGCGCGTTGGGGCGACAAATACGATCTTCGTTCATGACAATGGTATGCTTGAGGGACGTAATACGGATGTTTACGGTTTTAGTGAAAACCTTAAGCAAGCTGGTTTTGTTTTGGACAGAAAAAACCCGATAGCAACAGTGCTTGGTGCAGGAGGCGCATCGCGAGCCATTATCGTGGCGCTTCAGGATATGGGGTTTCAAGAAATTCGTCTTGTTAATCGAAACCTTGATCGTGCGCAAAAAATAGCTCAAAGCCTTGCGGCTCAAAATAGATTTGAGGTTTTGTCTTGGCAAGAAACAGAAAGGGCTCTTAAAGGAAGTGCGCTTCTTATTAATGCGACATCTTTGGGTATGGCAGGCCAGCCTGACTTAGACATAGATTTAACACCCTTGCTTGAAAATGCGTGGGTTACAGATGCTGTTTATGCGCCTTTAGAAACTACGCTTCTTAAGAAGGCCAAAGAAAGAAAACTTCAAACAGTTGATGGTTTGGGCATGCTTTTGCACCAAGCGGCTCCCGCTTTTGAGGCATGGTTTGGATGCTTGCCAAAAGTAACGCCCGATCTTCGTGACTATGTGTTGAGCACAACATGAAACAAAAAAAACCGCTTCTTATAGGATTAACGGGCTCTATCGGTATGGGCAAAAGCACAGCAGCAAAAAGATTTGCGGCTTTGGGCCTTCCCGTTTTTTGTGCAGATGATGTCGTGCACATTCTTTTGGCGGAGGAAGGTTCTGCTAAAACTAAAATTATGAAGCTTTTTCCTCAAGCCATACAGGCAGGACAAATTAGCCGAAAAAAACTTGGGAAGCTTGTTTTTGAAGATAGCGAAAAAAGAGAAAAACTGGAAAAGGTTCTCCATCCGCTCGTTCGAAAAGCCGAAAAAACATTTTGGGAAAAAGCAAAGAAAGATAAAGTGCGCGCCGTTCTTTTCGATATCCCGCTTCTCTTTGAAACAGGCGTGGACAAAAAATGTGATATTACGCTTTGTGTTTCAGCTTCGGCCGAGATTCAAAAAGAACGCGTTTTAAGACGAAAAAACATGACCGAAGATCGTTTCCATGCCATCTTAAAACAGCAAATGCCGGATGCAGAAAAAAAACGGCGTGCTACTTTTATTATTACTTCTGACGATGAGCGCGGTGATATGTATCGTCAGATTAAAATCCTTTGGGCAAAAATAGAAAAAGAGTTTTTAAATGCGTGAAATTGTTCTTGATACAGAAACAACAGGCCTTAATCCTCTTCAAGGAGACCGTCTTGTTGAAATCGGCTGCGTTGAAGTTATTAACCATATGCCAACGGATAAATTTTTTCACATTTATCTTAATCCTGAGCGCGATGTTCCAGATGAAGCGGCGCGCATTCACGGACTAACAACAGAATTTTTGCAAGACAAACCAGTTTTTGCTGAACAAGTTGATTCTTTTCTCGATTTTATCGCGAAGGATGTTCTAGTTATTCATAATGCGCCTTTTGATATGGGGTTTTTAAATGCTGAGCTAACGCGGCTTGGTTTTAAAACGTTATCTATGACGCGCGTTATTGATACGCTGCCTTTGGCGAGGCGTCTTTTTCCGGGGACTCCGGCGTCCTTGGATGCTTTGTGTAAAAGATTTGATGTTGATGCTTCTGCACGCGATTTTCATGGTGCGCTTTTGGATGCTCAATTGTTGGCCGACGTTTATCTTGAGCTTTGTGGCGGACGTCAGCCTGACTTAGATATGGGGCAAAAAGTCGAGACAGAATCTCACGAGAAGATCATAATGGAAAAAGAGCCTCGCTTTCCGCGTGAGCATGCGCCAAACGAGGAAGAAATTACAGCTCACGACACGTTTCTTAAAAAAATTAAAGACGCCTTGTGGACAAAAGCGGGCTAAACCTTAAGCCATTCGGTCAAAAAAGCGTGGGTTCTTTTTTCCGCTTGTTCGGCGTTTTCCGGATGATAATTAGGGCTTGTTTTTTTAACAAAAGAATGTCCTGCATCAGGATAAACATAAGTTTGGATAACTTCGTTTCTTTTGGCGCGCTTGAGAATTTTTTGTCGCGCGTCTTCGCCCATCAAAGAATCTTGTTCTCCAAAATGAAGCATGAGTGGCGTGCGAACATCGTAAAGCTCGCTGAGAAAACTATCTATGCCGACATTGTCATAGCCAACAGCACAATCAACATCGCTCCGTGCGGCCATGAGAAAGGCTAACCTCCCACCAAGACATGCGCCGATTGCACCAAGCTTACCCCCACAGCCTGGCGTGCGGCGCAAATGAGCGAGTGTTGACAAAAGATCGCCGATACCGGCATTGACATCAAAATTGTTGTAAAAAATTTGAGCCTGCTCAGAATCTTCTTCGCGATAATCTACGTTTACCCCTTCTTGGCGCTGCCTAGAAAAAAGATCGGGACAAATGGCAAGAAAACCTTGAGCGGCGAGCGCATCACAATGTGCACGCAAGCCGGAGGTAAGACCAAAAATGCCGTGAATAAGAATAATTCCGGGCCCATTTTTCCCCACCGGCTGGGAAGCGTAAGCGCTGAAAGGAAAGCCATCTAAGGCATCAATTTGAATTTCTGGCACGCGAATCACCTTGAAAATAGTTAGGCAAAAGTAGACGAGAGAGTCATTGATAGCAAATTTTAGAAATCTCGTTTTTCCAACATAAGCTTGGAAAGA
>DOBW01000121.1 GCA_003504035.1 Rhodospirillaceae bacterium
AGGCGAAAGGCTTGATGCTGCCGCCAGCGTTGAGGCCATGGCTTTAATTTCTGGTTCTACTTTAGCTTGCGGCGCTGCTGTTTCAGCTTTCCAGTCTGTATCTTTTAGACGGGCTGCAATTTCATTGACCGAGCGTTCCCGTGCTGTCGTAAGAGGTGTTACTCCTGGGACAGGAAGAAGTCTGTGAACGCGCAGAGCGCTAACTTTGTCGGGTTGGACAAAGAACATTCTGGCTTGAACAAGAAATTCAGCAAGGAATACGTGTGCTTCCCCTTCGCGTTGACCGCGCAGATGGTCGTAATCAGCTCGAATACGGAGTGTAGGTCCGCCTGTGTTTAATGAATCATAGAAAGGCTTGTTAACAAAAAGATCTGAAATAGTGTTTTGCTGTGCGGACATGCTGTTCATTTCTAAAGCAAAGCCGCTGCCAACATTGTCTTGGAAGAACTTCTTTGTGTCACCTGGATCTTCAAGCTTACCAAATATTTTTATATTACAGTTGGCGAGAATGGATTGCGCTTCTTGTTTGACGCGTTTTTCCATAGAAGGCAGATCTTGCGCAGCAAAAATAAGCGAAAAGCCAAGTGATCGCGCCTGCGCGGCCATGACGGCCATGCCTTGGGCTGTGTAATAACCAACCTCATCAAAGACGGTCATGAAAGAAGATTGGGAACGCGTTTGTTTGCTCCCAATGGCATTTTCCCAGCTTCCCTCAACCGTATTTCCCAGTGTAGCGCCCATCATGCCTTTAATGCTGGCGGCAACAAGTTTACCAAGATTGGCGGCTTCATCACCCGATTTTTCAAGTGAGGGAATCAAGGTGACCAGAATGCGCCGATTAAGCACAACATCTAAAACATCGACATCGGCAAGTTGCGCTTTAAAAATATAACCATATTCATCGGCTAGAGATTGCAAAGAACGCGTGAATTGCATGGAAAGATAACCATGCTGTTGGCGTGCTACCTGCAAATCATACATAGGTTGATCGGGAGAAGGGGGTTTTTCCTTTCCGTTATCATCAAAAGCTTCATCAACATAACCTGGCAATGTATCTAAATAGCCTTTAAGCCCACGCAAAATGCGTTCAGGTAAATCGGCATCGCGGGAAAGCTTGATGATAGGAGACATTTCAATAAAGTCGCGCAAAATACCGACATCCAAAAGCAAGCCTTGCTTGTCGCGCTTCCATGTCAAAGCGGGCATCAAGGCCCCCATGAGCGCAACGGCACGTTCTTTCCACATGGCATTATCGCCGCCTGCGTCAGGCATGAGACTAACAACCATGTTCGTTAGATAAGAAGCCGAACCGTTTGAAAACGGGTTCATTGTATTGGAGGTAGAGCCATCATCTGAGTTGGCTGTCATATAGTTGAGAACAAGCAAATCATCATCACGGCCGAACCGTCGCGCGAGGGCGAAAAGCGAAGCCCACAAATCTGTATCGGCTTTACCATCGACATAGACAAAGCCTGATCCCCATGACAGGGCATTGGTGACAATAGCCTTGAGACCTTCCGTTTTACCTGAACCTGTTGTTCCAAGATAAAGCATATGCGTGCGGGCATCCGTGTTGGTCACCCAAATTTCACGGCCATGTTCTTCGTTTTCTGTGTCATTGAGATTGCCAAGAAAAAGAATTCCATCTGCTTTACCTGATCCGCTTTTTCCTGGGACAGGATTGTGCGGATCGGGCATATGACTTGCGTATTTTGGCATTTTAAAGGGCAGTTCGAATGGCTGTTTGTAGGCCCATCGTCCATACCCAATTAGAAAAAGGAAAGAGATGTCCCAAAATACAGAAAAGCCTGGCGCAAAAACTAAAGGAAAGGCTATGCCCAGCACAAGCATGGTCGAGCTGTAAGGGTCCGACCAAAACTCTTTAATGCGTACTGAGACGGGGCGTGCATCGCGCAAAAGATTGCGATGTGGGACGTAATGTTTTTTAAGAACGACCATGTTCTTTCTTCCTTTCCCCTTTAATCTGCCGGTGGGCGCATGACATCATCGGCATTCATCGGAACGCCAGGGATAATTTCTGTTGACTTTGGAGCTACCGGAATCGCTTTGTCTTTTATAGAAGGGTTTGTCCCCGTTTGAGGATTAAAGAGCATTAAAGCAAAGAAGAGTAAAAGAAGAAAAAGCCCTGCACGTGTCCAAGGACCGATGGCAGAAAAGAGCTGTCGTTTCAAAAGCGCCTTTCTGACCGCAGCGAAAGCTTTCTCGGCATCACCGCGCTCATCAAAATGGGCGATAACAGAAAATTTTTCATCAGGGAGATTGAGTCCCAAATCCCATTCCCCTTCTTTCTCTTTCAGACAAAGGTTCATGCTTGGCGTTTTTTTAAGATCATAATACCACAGAACAGGCGGTGAGCTAGTTTCGAACGAAACCAAAAGGTGTAGCCTTTTGGTTTGGTTGACAAGTTTAGCTTGTGCGGTTGGGTTGGACGCGAAAGGTAGCATGTATCTTTTCCTGTCTTTGTTTAAAGGGGAGCAAGGTCCTGATCCTCGCGCGGAGGAATGGTGGGTTGGTTTGCTGCCAGATATTGATTGATCGTGATAATGGTTGTATCAAGTCGTGGAATTGGAAGCGCTTTTTGAGCATTTCCTTCTGCCATGAAGTGTCCGATAGCTCCGGCACCTTCCATGTGAAAAGTGCGACGCCCAAGATTATTGCCAGCATACCACAAAGTACGATCAACACCACGTAGCCATAAAAATTGGGCTGAAGCTAAAACACCGCCCATGAAGCGCGCCCATTTAAGCACGCCCAGAAAAGCCGTTGTGCGATAGGCGTGTTTATTGGCTATGGCCAAGGCTTCGCCACCGATTTCAGGGTCTTTGAGTATTTTTTTTGTTTCAGCCATAAGTTCAGCTGTTGGCCTAAGCCCTCCTTTTTGTGACCAGCATGAGGAGATAAGACCCAAAAAATCATCGCTTTCATCGCGCTTTTGGGCGCCTTTGAGAGCAAAAGCAGCAAAAAGAACCATAATATAAGGTGGCAGCTTTTCATAGCCTTCCCATCGCGGGCCAAGCTGAAGAAGTAGGGTGCGGCGGACACGATCTTTTTCCGGAATTCCGCTTTTAACGGGGATGTCATGAAAGGCGAGCCATTCTTCTGGTGCGAGGGCTTCAGCAAAAGTGGGCAGTTTTTTTGGTAGGACAGAGCCTAAAATGCGTGCGCTGTGCTTAGATGGATTAAACTTAACAATAGGAGCAATAACGGGCCAGACTTTGGCTTGAATGGCAATAAAAGTCTCCAAATTAAAGTGATTTTTGAACTTCAATTTGTCGCTAACAAAGAGAATATAATAGGAAAAGGCCAAGGCTCCTGCCAAAACAATCCAACGATAGTAAATTCCCGTAAAGCGCCCCGTCATACCGATGCTACGTGCTGAGATATTGTAATGATTAATGGCATCTTCAACGGAAAGTCCTTGAAGATATTTCATGCCGAAGCAATCAGCTGAGGCTAGAAGAACGGAGGAATCGGGTACTTCATTGCCGATCGGTGCAACGTGTAGCCAGTGAAAACAGGCTGAAGCAGATTTATCGAAAGGAATAAGGGGGGCGATCTCAGCCATGCGTACATAGCGCATAAACTCAAGCAATTCAGGTTTAAAAAAGTACCAAATTCCCCACAAGGCACCTACGAAAATGGCGCATAAAGCCAAGAGCATCCAAACGGGATCTTCGTTATTGTTGTTCGCTGCCATCGTTTATCTATCCTGCTTAAGTCGTTTTTCCGTGTGTTTCTGCCTTCTACCAAGGGGTTATAGATTGCCTTAGCGTTTTGCTTGCTGCAACCCTTTTTAGGGTCTGTACTCATAATTAACGTGGGTTCTGCGCGATGCTAAAAAACGATCTGACTACGAAAAGAACGTAGTTCGTGGTGGGCCACGGGCAAGTTCTTTGAGAACGTTCAGGGCGTTTTTTAGCCGCGCCCTTCGGGTTATCATAGGATTTAAAAGGGGTGTGTCAACTTCGGCTCAATGTATATTTATACATTTTCGCTCGTTTCCTGCCCCTTTTAAATCCTATGATAACAGAACCTCGCGCTAATTATGAGTGCAGATCCTAGTCTTCCCTTTTTATCCCCCCACATCGTTATTTCGCTCGTCACGTAGCATTTTCTACGCTTCCTTGCTTATGTCTTGTGTGGAAATAAATTTGCTCTATAGGGGCTAGAAACTGAATCCTAATCCTAATCTTCATTAACCTTCATCTTGGTGGTTTCTTGCATAAGTGATTAATTCTTCTGCCAGTTCGCTAATAACAACATTTGTGGCACCTGACTCTATTTCGCCTTGTTCGGTGCGTTGAACGACGCGGCGGCGGATTTCCTGCCGTGCGGAGCCATTAGGGAAGAAACGGGCCAAAATACGCCGTGCATAAGAGGCTCCCAAGGCAACATAGAGCTTGGTGCGCACATCCACGTCCTCTGTCGAGGTCGACAAAGCCCACAGCTCGATAGGGCCGAGAGTATTAACCAAATGCTGTTCATAGCGCCCTTCATTGGTGCTGAGCAGTAAAAGAACGGGCGCACCGCTTGGTCGTGGTCCTGTCAGGCGATAGCGCATAACCCAGCGCGCGGTATCCGAAAGCCCAAATCTGTCCGCCGTGTCGCTGATGGCGCGTTCCGAAACAGCTGTACCGCAGATCCAAACGCCCGTGGCCAAATCGATCATGTCACTGCTGAAATCATCAAGAAGCTGAGAAGCGAGAACAATCTGAACACCCCATTTGCGACCTTCGCGAACATCGCGGATGACCTGAGAACGTACGGCGGCTGTTTTGCTGGTGCGATGGAACTCGTCAAAGCAGAGTCTTTTGGGGCTTTCACGAATGTCAATAAGACGAGCTTCGTGATAGGGGCGATATTTTTCTGGGATCATACGTAATGAGTCAGGACCAAGCCACCATGCGTGAACGAGAACATGTCGCGCGAGCATATACATAATAGCCGTTTGGCGATCCGCAATATCATCTCCTTGAGGTGCGACATCTTGAAGATCAACCGCAGCAATACGTGTTGTCCCAATATCGAAGCGTGTGACTGAAGCCAAAATAGGAAACTCGCGAACAGCAGAAGCTACGAGACGTTCAAAGGCATGAATAATGTTTTCTGCCGAACTGCCGATGGAGGTTTCCTCAAGCAGGGCGCGAATCTGGGGGCGCCGCGAAGCGGTAACGGCATCGACAAGGGTTGGCACAGCGTGGCGCTGTGAGAGCATGCATTCGTGAAAAGCGTCTTGATCATAAAGAGCGTCAACAACATCCCACCAGTAAGGATCAACGGGAAGATGGATGTTGTATTTTTTAAGCGCGTCATCAACTTCGGGTTCAATGTTTGGCAGATAGGGCCGTGCCTCGGTATTAGCGCCAACATCATCGCGCCAACGATACATTTCATCGACACAAAGGCCGACAAGTTGGGTCATGCCGTCATAAGGCGCGACCTGCCCTGGTGAGGTGCAAAGAAGGGCGAGAAGCTCGGTTAGGTAAGAACGCTCTTCCGGCAAAGGATAGCGACAACCCATCTGTGTATCGAACGGATTAACGGCGTAATTAGGCGTCATGCGCAGCTTAAAGTGCATGGCTTCATGGCGGCGTTCCGGTGGAAGCGCATCGCGTATGAGAGAAATCAAGCCTGAAGAAGAGGGGCC
>DOBW01000119.1 GCA_003504035.1 Rhodospirillaceae bacterium
GCCCCATTCCTTTTGGTCCTCACTCCGAAGCATTCCCGACCTCATTATTGTTGCAGATGCAGGTTTCGCACTTTTACTCGGATTTCTCTTTGGCTATGAGCGCTCTTATCGAGGACGTGCTGCAGGTATGCGAACCTACGGCATTGTGTGCATGGTCGCAGCAGCTTTAACCAGCTCTTCGGTTCATTTTAGCTACACAATGCTCGAAGAAGTAACAAAGAACGGCATATTCATTGATCCTACGCGCACCATTCAAGGCATCGTTACTGGCATCGGTTTTCTAGGCGCCGGCATCATCATGAAGGACGGAATCAAAATAAGCGGACTGACGACATCGGCTTCTATCTGGGCTTCGGCCGCCATCGGAATTTTGGTAGGTCTTGGTTATTACTTCAGCGCTTTTGCCGTAACTCTTTTGGCCGAGCTTTTTATCCTACTCGGTGCCCACTTCGATTCTTTGTTGCCGGCACGGCGCCCTATTCATGTGTCGCTCCAATTTCAAAAAAGCGTTCGGCCAAATGCTGAAATGGTGCGAGCGCTCGCACGCACCAATGGATATGAGGTTTCAAGAAACTCAATCGCCGTTAGCTCAAAGGAAGGGCAAATAAAATGGTCTTTTGTCGCTGCTGCGATCAATCGCCGCAAACACATTGCCATTACAGATCTCGCCGATGCACTCGCCAACATCGAGGGGCTTGAAAATTTTCATCTTTCACGAACACGGAATTAGAGTCTATTAAATAGGATCATCTTGCAAATTGTTTTTGGTCAGCCATCGACCAAGTGGCTTATCAATTTTTGAAATGTGCTCACAAAGCCACGTTTGCAAAAACGCAAGGCGTTCCTGAGCCATTCCAACCTGCCCCGCCGCTAAATTCTTGCGAAAAGCTTCAATCTGATTGATCAAACGATCATGTTCAATTTTGTGATGAATAAAAGAAGGATAGGCCGTGCGGCGCATCAACGTTTCTTCATGAAGGAAGTGTGCTCTTGTATGATCAATAAGATCAACGAGCACTGAGACAATTTGTTTTTGATTATCTAAATCCTGACTGACTGTATAAAGTTTTTGAACAAGATCAAACAAACGCTTGTGATCTGTATCCAAAAGATTTGATCCCACAGAAAATTTTTCACTCCATTTGAGAAAAGACATCGCAAAGAGCCTCCTTTTTTAGACTTCCAAAAAATCTAGGGGCATCTGACTTAAAGGCGCGTTAATGGCCATGAACACAAGCGTAACTGCTGTTTTTTGCCCTTTCATTAGATAATTATTAAGCCTTACACGGCCATATGGAAGAGTCTTTTTCTTGTCAGGTTTTGGCTATGTCTTCGCCTTCTCTTCAACGTCATTTTCTTTTTTCCTTTTTACTCGGTGCCGTGCTTCCATCGGTTGCATGGACCTTCATTCCCTTTAAACCTCTTTTTCTTTTTTCTGGTGCTTGTCTTTTTCTAGCGCTTGGAATGATAAGTTCACGCCTTTTCGCAAACAGAAACAAAGCTGACCTGCATGAAGGCACAGACATTCTTCATGAAGAAAGTGAAGAGAAAAAACCAGAAGACCTCAATCTTAAAACAAAAGCAAAGCTTCTTATCTCTCTTACCGAAGACCATCAGGAAAAGGCAGCAGATTCCACAAGCGCAGCGGCAAAGGCTACTGAAAACGCCGCCATCATTTCCAGCGCTATTGAGGAAATGAATGCCGCTATTTCAAGCATTGGACATCAAGCCAATGAAGCCTCACGCATGGGAACGGATGCCGTTGGAAAAGCTAAAACGGCAGACACTTCCGTTATTACCCTTTCAGAAAAAAGTGATGAGATTCTTTCAATTGTTGCACTCATTCAAACGATAGCCAAGCACACCAATTTGCTTGCGCTTAACGCCACCATCGAAGCCGCACGCGCAGGCGAACACGGCAAAGGC
The DNA here is from genome assembly GCA_003504035.1 of Rhodospirillaceae bacterium. Classification (GTDB taxonomy): domain Bacteria; phylum Pseudomonadota; class Alphaproteobacteria; order UBA9219; family UBA9219; genus UBA9219. The sequence goes on from DOBW01000119.1 coordinate 1,927, forward strand.
TTTGGCGTTGTTGCTAGTGAAGTCAAAGCACTGGCACACCAAACAGCAGAAGCCACAACACAAATTGAAACTCAAATCAACGACGTGCGAAAGGCCTCACAAGAGGTAACGAGCAACATGAAGGGAATTGAAACCGCTATTGGAAAAATTGATAAAACAATTCAAACCATCAAAACATCACTGCAAGAAGAAACACAAGCTGTCCAAGAAATTTCAAAAAGCGCGCAAGAAACAACAGTCGCGACAAATGCTGTAACAGACGGTATTTCACACATGCTTGTGACAACTGAAGAAATACGCCGCGCCGTCATCTCCCTCGACGAGTAAGTTAAAGCAAATGCACTAATGAGGATACGCAGCCTTTTCTACGAAGGCGTAGCAAAATAACGATGTGTGGGGATGAAATGGGAAGACTATATTATTTTGTGAAAGAAATGCGGCGATAGCTCAAAGCCTCAGCAATATGAACTCGGGCTATGCCATCGCTCCCGTCCATATCCGCCAACGTACGCGCTACACGTAAAACACGATGATAGCCCCGCGCTGTTAGCTTCATTTGCTCTGCTGCTTGCATAAGAAGAGCATGTCCTGCTTGATCGGGTGTCGCAATTTTTTCAAGCAACGCACCATCGGCCTGTGCGTTTGTCCGAGGCCTTTTTGATCCATCTTTTTCTTCTTCCCCATAGCGTTCCTGTTGCACAGCGCGGGCTGCTGCAATTCTTTTCGCCACAACAGCTGAATCCTCACGTGGTGGTGGCAGAGAAAGATCCGCAGGCGTTACAGCCGGAACGTCAACATGACAATCAATACGATCAAAAAGCGGTCCTGAAATGCGTGATTGATAATCAAGCGCACATTTTGGCGCACGACCACAACACAGTTCAGGATCGGCCAGATGTCCACAACGACAAGGATTCATCGCTGCTATTAATTGCACTTGCGCCGGATAGGTCACATGATGATTGGCACGCGCAATAACCGCACGTCCTGTCTCAAGCGGCTGACGTAAAGATTCCAGTGTCGCACGTTGAAACTCGGGCAGCTCATCAAGAAAAAGAACACCGTGATGCGCCAGAGAAATTTCTCCGGGCCGTGCACGTACACCGCCTCCAATCAAAGCAGGCAAGGTTGCCGAATGATGCGGATCACGAAAAGGCCGCCGCCTCAATAATTTTCCGCCCTCTAAAAGCCCCGCCAAAGAATGAACCATAGAAACTTCCAAAGCCTCATCCGGTGCAAGCGGTGGCAAAAGATCAGGAAGCCGTGAGGCCAGCATGCTCTTTCCTGAGCCCGGAGGACCGATCATAAGCAGATTATGGCCACCCGCAGCCGCCACTTCCAATGCGCGTTTTGCTGTTTCTTGCCCCTTAATGTCCTTTAAATCGAGCGTTGTGGCAGGGCCGTGTGCTTGAATCCGCGCCTCAGGACACGGGATAACCTGTAACCCCTTGAAATGATTGATAATTGAAAGAAGCGTAGGCGCGGCTAAAACCTCAAGTCCCTCGCCAGCCCAAACAGCTTCACCGCCATTCATCTGCGGACAGATAAGGCCCTTTTCTTCAGCCCCCGCGCCCATGGCGGCTGGCAAAATACCCGCTACAGAAGCCAACGCCCCATCAAGTCCCAGCTCCCCTAAAGCGACAAAACGTGACAGCTCTTCCCTTGGCAAAACATCCATCGCGGCAAGTGTTGCAAGGGCTATTGGTAAATCGTAATGACTCCCTTCCTTCACAACATCGGCAGGGGCAAGATTGACCGTGATGCGCTTGGCAGGCAACGCAAGCCCCAGCGCATGAAGCGCACCGCGCACACGTTCACGACTTTCGGCAACAGCTTTGTCCGGCAGCCCAACAATGTTGAAAACAACCACACCAGAGGTAAGCTGGACCTGAACATCAATGGGCAAAACGGAGGTGCCCTCAAAAGCAACCGTGCCAACACGCGCGAGCAAAGATAAAACCCTTCAAAAAAGAATGTAGCCTTACGCATAAGAAGCCTTTGCACATTAGTCAAATTTTCATAGTCTCAAAGATAAAAAATGGGTAGAGATGCTTGAAACTCATGGACTATAAGCCTACCTTGCCTCATCCCTTTCATTCGACTGGTTTCGTCATGACGTTTTGTCCATCGCCATCCTCGCAAGCCTCCCTCTGTAGAAGCACAGAAGGGATATATTCATGCTAAATCTTTTAGACGAGATTCTTGGATCCATCCTTCTTGCCGCAAAGCAGCCTATTGAATCTTTTATTCAACTTGAAACAGCCGATGATGACACAACGCTTTTAGCTGCAGATGGATCTCTTGTTTCTTTTGTCCGCATTCACGGGTCACGACAAATTATTGGTGACGAAGAATATCGCTGGCTCATCGATCAAGCCACCACAAAAATGGGATCGCGTTTTGATCGGCCAGGCTATGCCCTGCAAGTTTATTTTATGCGTGATCCTTCTATGGCAGGAATGGATCTTCAGCGCGTTATGCGCTCCAACCATCAGGCCGCGCAAGCACTTGACTTAAATCTGGGCGATCTTCTCGAAGAACGCTCACGTCACTTAACGCGCTTTCTCGCACATGAAGAAATTTACTTTGTCCTTTGGACACGCCCCAGAGCCGCCAGCAAAAGCGAACTGGACGAAGCACGCAAAGCCCTGCGTGACAAAAAATGGGCCAAAGCGTCCCATGCTCAAGACCCAACACAAGCCTTGGAGCCTTTGCGCACACGCCACAAAAGTTATGTTTCAACCGTTGTCTCGGCGCTTCAAGAAATCTCTATTAAAAACACGCTTGAAGATGTTCATAGTGCGCTCGCCTCTGTGCGCGGCAGCATTTACCCTCTCTTGAGTAACGATAAGTGGCGCGCTAATGTTCCTGGTGATCCGCTTCTGCCACGCGTATCGACAGAAGAAAAAGATGCCTCAGATATCCTTTGGCCACCTCTGCGTCAACAAATCTGCACAGGTGACGCTAAAACCGTGTCCCCTACGCTTGTGCAAATTGGTGACCTTCTTTCGAGCGGCGTAGATTTAACCCTTTCCCCTGCCGACCCAACGCCTTTCCCTCAACTTCTGGCGCGCCTCATTGATGGTGATGTTCCTTTCCACATATCCTTTCTGATCGAAAGTGGAGGTGTGGACGGCTCGGGTTTTCGCTCCTTTGCAGCGGCTATGTTGGCCTTCACAAACGAGGTCAACCGACAAATTCGTGAATCTTTGCGCGCCCTTCAAGAGCTGGCGCAAAGCGACCCTGTCGTGCGTTTTCGCATGTCCCTGTCAACCTATGGCCCTGCGCGCGATCGCAAACTTGTTGAATCGCGGCAAGCCACTCTCATTCAAGCCATTGAGGCATGGGGTTATTGTCAAGCCTCCGCTTCCGGCGGCGATCCGCTTGAGGCTGTTTTGTCTTCCTCTCTCGGTATCTCCTGTGCATCAACGGCACCCGCCGCCATTGCTCCTTTCAGAGAAATTATGAAGCTGTTACCGTGGCAACGCGCCTCTTCTCCCTTCCCCGAAGGCTCTGTCACTTTCCGTACAGCCGATGGCCGTATCTGGCCCTATCAAATGGGCAGCTCGCTCACCACAACATGGTTTGATTTAATCTTCGCCCAACCGGGTGCCGGTAAATCTGTTTTGATGAATGCGCTTAATCTTGGCACAGTTCTATCTGCTGGCAATGCGCGGCTTCCCTATATTGCTATTTTGGATATCGGCCCCTCTTCTTCAGGCTTGATT
>DOBW01000096.1 GCA_003504035.1 Rhodospirillaceae bacterium
ACATCGGGGCGGTTGGTTGCAGCGATTAAAATCACGCCTTCATTGGCTTCAAAGCCATCCATTTCAACAAGCAATTGATTGAGCGTTTGTTCGCGCTCATCATTGCCACCACCAAGACCTGCGCCGCGATGACGGCCTACGGCGTCAATTTCATCAATGAAGATAATGCAGGGCGCGTTTTTTTTGCCTTGTTCGAACATGTCGCGCACGCGGCTTGCGCCAACACCCACAAACATTTCGACAAAATCAGAACCAGAAATAGTGAAGAACGGTACGTTAGCTTCTCCTGCTACTGCGCGGGCGATCAAAGTTTTACCTGTTCCGGGAGGGCCTACAAGTAAAAGGCCTTTGGGGATCTTACCACCTAGTTTTTGAAATTTTTGTGGGTCTTTAAGAAAATCGACAACTTCGGTGAGTTCTTGTTTGGCTTCTTCGACGCCAGCGACATCATCAAATGTTACCTTGCCTGTTTTTTCTGTTAGCATCCGTGCGCGTGAGCGACCAAAGCCCATGGCTTTGCCGCCACCGCCATTCATTTGACGCATGAAGAAAACATAAACCGCGATCATCAAAAGCATCGGCCATGAAGAAAGTAAAACCCCCCAAAAGGTTATGTCGTCTGAGGCGTCGGGCTGGGCTGTAATTTTGACATTTTTGTCAATCAGCCGGTCCATGATGTTTGTGCCTTCGGGCAAATAGGTCGAAAAGCCCACACCGCTTTCTGTGTGACCCATAACCACAGGCCCTTTAACGGTAACATCGGCGACTTTGCCTTCATTGATGCGCTCGACAAACTCGCTATAGGGCATCGGGGTCTGTGAAGACATACCGGCAGGGCCGCGCAACATGTTAAGAAAGCCCATCAGCATCAGGCCAATCAAAATCAAAAGAATGATGTTTTTGGTAGAATTATTCAAAGCGTTTGCCTTTCAAGAGAAGCTCTCCGGTATATAACATAAATATAGGGTTCTTCGGCCTTTTTTCAACCATAGTCCTTCTTCTTTAATTTTGCCTCGGATCACTGGCACTTTTAAACAACCCCCCGAAATCACAGAAAAAAGAAGGAATTGCAACAAGCTTTTCGCCGCGCCAAAGAGCAGGAAGCCCCGCACGCACACGTCCCCACGGTACCTTTTTACGTAAATCAGGGGCTATTTGATCTAAAAGGACGCGGGTTTGGAAGCCAAGAGCACGGACATTAAGGTTTTTTTCGTCGCCGTCATAATGCACATGCCAGCGCCCTTCCCAAATGAGGCTTTGATTGGGAGTGATAGGTTTAATGTCCACAACAGCCGAAGGTTCACGAAAAAAGAGAAGATGGTCTTTTCGTTTTTGGACAAGACAGCCTTGTAGCGTTGAGGCACCCCTTTTGTCCTCATCAAGAAGAAAGCTTAAAAGATGCAAAAGTGCTGCGCGCTTGGGCGGAAAATCTTTTTTGTGAAGCGTTTGCAAAATAAGGGAAAAGACTTTCAGCGCTGTGGCCTGCGGACATTTTTGTAAGGCTTCTCGATCAAGCTCGATTGCCCCGTCATAGGTTGGTTTGGCGCTTTCTTGCAAAAAAGCCTTGGCATAATAAGTGATGGCTTCGGCTGCCTCACGGGCGCGGTGTCCTAAATCGAGAAGTCGCTCTTTGGTAAAGCCTTCTTGAGCCAAAGATTCTTCGACGCGGCGCAGACGTCCTCGGGCGTAATGATCTGACTCATTGCTGGGGTCGAGCACAAAAGGAACGCTGTGAGCTTTGCATGTGGCGACAAGCTGTGCCTTGGAGGCTTCAAGAAAGGGTCTTAGAATCCGTATGCTGCCACGAAGCGTTTCGTCTTTCATTCCCGCAAGGCCTGCGGGGCCGCTGCCTTTAGCGAGCCGCATGAGGATGGTTTCGGCCTGATCATCGCTGTGGTGTGCCAACATCAGACTGTTGATTTTTTCTTTTTGGCACGCGTCGAGTAGCAGGGCATAGCGCGCTTCGCGTGCCAGCACATGAAGTCGTGAATCTATTTTTTCGTGTTTCCAGCGCAAGATGTCCGCTTTAATGCCGAGTGCGGTAAGATTTTTTTGAACCTCAGCCGCTTCTTCGCCGGATTCTGTGCGCAAGCCATGGTCTACGATAAAGGCGCGGATTTTGTCAGGGCCCAAAGCTTCTTTTGTACCCCACGCCATGGCCATGCTGTCGGGCCCGCCCGATACGGCGAGAGCAACGCGTGTGCCACCCAAATCAAAAGGTGCAAAAAGCTGCACAAAATTTTCGGGGGTGAGGGGAGCGGAGCCGTTCAAAAATATTTCCTTTATACGTTTTGAGCAAAAAAATCCCTTCCAGTATAAAACGGAATGGGGCTTTTCAAAACACTTCTTTTTATAGAACCCTCTGCAAAAGAGGAATGATCTGATGTTATGCTGGTTTTGTGCAGATTATCTCACGGTTTTAGAGTTGTTCTTTTCATATAGCTCTGTTTTACGTCCTGTTATCTTGATTTTAGACACAGCTATACTGTTTGTATCAAGTCTTTCCTGCAAAAATATATGTTGGTCAATGCACATAATATAGTAAAACGGCTGGCATTTTTGGCTAGCCCTTTGTAACGCAGCTTATAATGTCCCCACAAATGCTTCGTAATCCTGAAGGGATGCTCCACCTTGGCACGAATTGAGGAATGCTTGCGGTTGCTTGTTGGGAATTGAAGTAATGTTATATCAACAATTGTACCAGCTTTAAGGACAAAACCTTTTGTCGCTAGATGATCGTTTGCACATCTCAAAATAGTTTTTGATAGATCATGTATTTCAAGTAAATGACGAAAGCGGCAAATGCTACTTTCATCGGGAATAGAGCCGCCAAAACAATCAAGCCCTAAAAACTTCTGAAAGCTCATGCGGCGGGCGGCCTCCATGGCTTTTGTAATAGGGGATAAGGGATTTTGTGAGGTTTTGCCAAGGGATGACTTAGGGAAGTTCACAATGGGTGTCGATAGTTCCCGTTGGGCGC
>DOBW01000035.1 GCA_003504035.1 Rhodospirillaceae bacterium
ATCCAAAATTATGGGACGATCCCAAGAACGCGCAAAAGCTCATGCGCGAGCGCACCAATCTTGAGCAAGCCATAAAAGGTTATCGCGAAATCGAAAGCGGATTGTCTGATAATGTCGAGCTTCTTTCTATGGCCGAAGAAGAAGGCGATAAGGCAACTGAAGAAGAAGCCGAAAAAGAGCTTCTTGCCTTGCGTGATTTTTCTGCCGAGCGCGAGCTTGAAAGTTTGCTCTCTGGCGAGGCCGATGCCAATAATTGTTATTTAGAAATCAATGCAGGCGCGGGCGGTACCGAGGCGCAGGATTGGGCTGAGATGCTACTGCGCATGTATCTACGCTTTGCCGAGCGGCGCGGTTATAAAAGCCGACTTCTGGATGAAACGCGCGGCGAAGAAGCAGGGATTAAATCTGCGACCATACAAATTATGGGGCACAATGCTTATGGCTGGTTGAAAACAGAAAGCGGTGTGCATCGTCTTGTGCGTATTTCACCTTATGATTCCAATGCGCGGCGACATACCAGCTTTTCAAGTGTATCGGTAACGCCAGAGATTGATGACAGTATTGAGGTCGAGATTTTAGATAAAGATCTTCGTGTTGATACGTTTCGCGCTTCGGGTGCGGGCGGTCAGCACATCAATAAAACAGATAGCGCCGTACGCTTTACGCATATGCCAACGGGTATTGTTGTGGCCTGTCAGGAAGAGCGTTCCCAGCACAAGAACCGTGCCAAAGCGATGGAGATGCTGCGGGGTAAACTTTATGATCTCGAGCTTAAAAAGCGCGAAGATGCGGCGGCTGTGATCGAAGCAGGCAAGAGCGATATTGCGTGGGGACATCAGATCCGCTCTTACGTTTTGCAGCCCTATCAAATGGTCAAGGATGCGCGCACGGCTGTAGAAACAAGCGCCACGCAAGATGTTTTAGACGGGGACATTGACAAGTTTCTCCAAGCTTCGCTGGCTCAAAAAATCAAAGGCCAAAAGGAAGATGCAGAGCAGTAAACTTAAGCCAAAAGAAAAACGAGGGCGATTATGCCGGCGGCAATGCGGTACCATGCAAAAGGCGCGAAGCCATGTTTACCGATGAAATCAACAAATTTTCTAACCACTATGAGCGCCGAGAAAAAAGCGGTAACAAAACCAATTCCGATAAGGGCGCCATCATCAAGCGAAAGATGGTTCATATTTTTATAAATATCGTAAACCGTTGCTCCTGCCATGGTGGGGATTGCTAAAAAGAAAGAAAACTCGGCGGCAATGCGGCGCTCAACTTTTAAAAGAAGAGATCCCATAATTGTTGCGCCCGAGCGCGAGACTCCCGGTACCATTGCGAGGCACTGGAAAAAGCCAACGCAAAGAGCCGTCTTAAGCGGCATGTGCTCAACGGCATCAATTTGAGGTTTGGGAGCTTTTTTCTCGATCCACAAAATAGCGATTCCACCGAGGATAAACATGACGGCGACAATGATGGGATTAAACAAGACGGCTTTAATGAAATCATGTGCGAAGGCGCCAATAATGGCTGCAGGCAAAAAAGCGAGCAAAACAGCCATAATAAAGCGCTGAGCCTCGGGATTTTTAGGAGATTCTATCATGACTTTCCATAAACGTTGGAAATAAATCACAACTACGGCCAAAATGGCCCCAAATTGGATGACAATCTCAAAAACATTGCCTTTTGGGCCTTCAAAGCTCAAAATCTCTTTCATCATAAGGAGATGGCCTGTCGAAGAAATAGGCAAAAACTCGGTTGCCCCTTCAACGACTCCCATAATAATAGCGTTAATCCACTCGGCAAGCATGGTCATTCCTGAATCTTAGGGTTATTCTAGCCTTGGCTAGGTAGCACGAAGGGGTGATTAAGGAAAGCGCGTTTGACGACAGGGACTATTTGTGTAGATTGTGCAGCGCAGTATATAGTTTTTTCACTTTGCTTTTACACAGCGTTGCTTTGTCGCTCGTGTAGCCTACTACACGTCGCTTCTTGTGCCTTGTGCAAAAGTAAATTGAGAAAGACTATATTGAAACTGCTTCACAAATAAAAGGCCTAAGTGATTCGTAAAATATCTTATGAAACAAGTTGAATCAAAGACTTAATAAGCTTTGGGGATTTTTTTCTTTCAACCTCAACGCCTGAGGAAACATCGATCATCTGCGCCTTGCTGATATTGATGGCCTCAAGGATATTTGATGCAGATAGCCCTCCTGCCAAGAACCATGGCGTTTGAAATGTTTTTTGGCTTAAAAGGGACCAATCAAAATTTTGTCCGCTTCCACCGCCAAGGCCCTTTTTTCGTAATTCTTCATCGGGTTTGGAGTCGAATAAAAAAACATCTGCAAGACCTTGATAGTCAGACACAGGTAAAAAATCTTCTTCGGTCTTAATAGGAAAAGCTTTGATAAGAGGAAGATTGGTTTTCTTTTTGAGAGCTTCGCTTCGCGCGGGTGTTTCCTGTCCATGAAGCTGAATAAAATCAAGTGGAACATCTTGTAAGACGCGCTCTATTTCTTCATCAGTTGGATTAGCAAAAAGCCCAACTCTTTTTATGGCGTTTCCGGCCAGCAATGAAAGTGTGCGTGCCTTGTCAGGTGCGATATATCTTTTAGAAAATTCAACAAAGACAAAACCGACATAGCTTGCCCCTGCTTCAAGTGAAGCCCGTAATGCCGCTTCATCTGTTATGCCGCAGATTTTGACTTTTGTAGTCATGCTGGAAATTCGTCAGCGATAAGATCCGCCGCCGCAACAGGATCATCCGCACCTGTAATAGGTCGTCCGATAACAAGATGCGTAGCACCTTGATCGACAGCCTCACGTGGGGTCATGACGCGTTTTTGATCGCCGCTTGCCGCCCAGCTTGGACGAATTCCGGGAACCATCAAGATAAAATCAGGGCCGCAAACATCACGTAACATTTTGACTTCTGCAGGTGAGCAAATAACGCCATCAAGTCCGCTTTCCTGTGCCAGAAGCGCTAAACGCTTAACTTGACGTACGGTAATGACATCTTGGCCTAATTGTCCCAGATCGTCTGAATCAAGACTTGTCAGGACCGTGACACCTAAAAGCTTTGGTTTCTTGCGCGGTGCTTCAGCCGCCGCTTTAGCTGCTGCTTCCATCATGGCCGCTCCGCCAGAGGTGTGAATGGTGATGAAGTCAGGCTCTAAAGAAAGGAGAGAGCTAATCGCGCCTGCAACCGTGTTGGGAATGTCATGCAATTTAACATCAAGAAAAATGGGCATACCTAATTTGCTAAAATCTGAAAAGTTTTTAGAGCCATTGGCCATAAAATATTCCAGCCCAATTTTGAGTCCACCAACATGGCCTTTTAATTTACTGGCAAGATCAAGAGCCAAAGCACTGTCCGGTGTGTCCAAAGCACAAAAGACAGGGTTTTTATTAGTCATGTTTTTTTTCCTTTCCATGGCCAGCGGAGGCCGGATTTTTTTTCTTTGTATGGTGGAAGAGCTGCTTGTGATGAGCCTCCCATTAGGAGAGATGGAGCAGGCACAGTCTGTTTTTCTTTTTCTTTATTCAGTTTTGAGATTTCTTTTTTAAGGCACCTTCTTTCACGTCGTCCCCGCCAAAGGTAGGGAATAGAAAACAAAGTTCCCAAAAAAGCGCCTAGCACAAAGAAGATGAGTGCTAAAAGAGAAAGAGGCATACTTATTTTAAGATCAAATGGCCAGAAATTAAGCTCAGCAATAGAGCCATTATGTACGACAAAAATGACAAGAACGATCAAAAAGGGAAGGGACAAAAGAGCTGATAAAAAGCGCATGGTGAACTCTGCATTTTTGCTGCGTAGGATCAGGATTATAAGCAAGAGAGCAGATAGTTGCCAGCAAAAAGGCCGGAGAGATATCCGACCTTTTTTAATGAGCTAAAAGAAGAAAGGCTAAGCAGCCTGTTGTTGGGCTGTAAGACGCGCAATTTCATCTTTAAGGGTTAGTTTTTCGCGCTTAAGTTGTTGAATGATTTTTTCGTCTTTGGCCGGTCTTGATTCTTCAGAGTGGAGCAGGGTTTTAACTTCGACATGACGTTGTTTAAGAGATTCTATACGCTGAGCTATAGCCATAAAGCAGTCTCCTTATTCGGGTTTTACGAACCGTAATTCCAGTATACATAAAAATTAGGATTTTTTGTGACAAAAAACACCTAAGAAAAATCATTGTAACCAATCTGGCTTAATATCTTGTAAAGAAAAAATCAGAGGCGGGGCTATCCTACCCCTTATAGGCAGCCTGATCTTCTTCGCTGATGTCATAATTGCCAAAAACATTCTGGACATCATCATTATCTTCTAAAAGGTCCAAAACCTTAAGCAGCGTTTGGGCGTCTTGGCCCGCAACGGGAACGTCATTTTTAGCTGTCCAAACAAGTTTGGCACTGGAGGGCTCACCGAGCTCTTTTTCTAAAGCCGCACGCACGGTCCCAAAATCTTCAAGACCGGTGAAGATGTAATGGTTTTCATCATCAGACTCGACATCATTGCCACCGGCCTCAATGACAATTTCGAGCATATCATCTGGGCTGCCTTTGCTCGCAGGATAAACAATCTCACCAACACGATCAAACATAAAACTAACCGAGCCTGTCTCGGCCAAGTTACCGCCGTTTTTGGAAATAGCTGTGCGCACTTCGGCAGCAGTGCGATTGCGGTTATCGGTCAGGCCTTCAATAATCAGCGCCGAACCACCGGGGCCATAGGCCTCATAACGCACCTCTTCATATATGGCCTTGTCATCGGAGTCGGGTTGGCCGGACTTAATCGCACGTTCGATGCGATCACGAGTCATGTTTTTGACGCGGGCTTCAGCCAGAGCGGCACGTAGGCGAGGGTTTGAGGCAGGATCAGGCGCACCAAGCTTAACCGAAACCATAATTTCGCGTGCTAGCTTATTAAAGATTTTTGCTTTTTTTGAATCCGATGCGTTCTTCTGATGCATCACGTTTTTAGCGTGTGAATGTCCGGCCATGAAAAAACTCTTATTGTTTAAGGTCTATGTCTTTGAATAACATGGTTTTGAAGGCAGCGCAAAAGGCAATTTTATTAGGGAGAAAGTCTGTCCAAACGCGCTTTGGAGGAAGGTTTTTCTGCCGTTTTAGAAGTGGTAATAGTTGACAATAAAAACGGTGTCATCCTCGCGCACGCGGGGA
>DOBW01000029.1:0-6220 GCA_003504035.1 Rhodospirillaceae bacterium
CCTTCTCCAGAAGCAGAAAAACCCCCGACCGCCAAAGGACCCTGCGCAACGGCATAAACTTCGCCATCTGCGGCCAAAAGAGGTGTCACAAGAAGCGTCCCCCCCACAAGACTTTTGGCATCGCCCAAAGTCGAGACAACAATATCAAGACGTGATCCCTGCGCTGAAAAAGGGGCCAACGTTGCCGTTACAACAACCGCCGCCACATTTTTCGTCTTCATGTTAGTGCCGCGCGTGTTAACGCCAAGGCGCTCGAGCATGCCAACAATACTTGTTTCTGTAAAAGGAGAGTTGGTCAGACCATCGCCCGTACCATTAAGGCCAACAACAAGCCCATATCCAATTAGCATATTATCGCGCACACCCTCAAAATTGACGATGTCTTTGAGACGCGAAGACGCATGAGCTTGGGAAAAAGGAAAAGAAATCAGGCTCCCTGCAACCAAGACAGCCAGAAATAACGTTAAACGGACACAGGCCAGCCGTGCCACAAAACGCTTGAGAGAAGTAAAAGAAGGGATAAGGCATGAAAAAGTCATAAGAACTCCTAATTCTTGCCTTTCATCTCGCAAGAGACGTGCCAGTTTGGACAGACTCTCAAAATTCTTTTCTTCCTCTTGATTTCTCTTGCTTTTTCTCCCTATTGATTCCTTTTGCCGCACCTTATAATAGAAGGCAAAACCGTTTTTCACGCCCCCTTATGTAGTGGGTCGGAATCTTTTGCCGCACGCTCTCTAAACGGGACTTTCCTTTTAGACCGTGTTAGAGTCTGTCCTCACAATAAGAGCAAAATTCTGTTATCATAGGTCGCGCAGAGCTTGTGAGAAAAAGATGTTGAGGAAAAAATATGATTAGTCGAATTGAAGGCCCCAGTCCTTTGCGCACAGCAACCCATGTTAAGCGCACTAAAAAATCCAAAAAATCGGATGGTGCAGGCTTTTCCAAGCACTTAGATGGCACACAAGACGCAAGTGGCCTTCAAGGAGCAGGGGCTTTAGGTGCCGTTTCCGGCGTTTTGGATATTCAAGAAGTGGATGACGCCCTCGATCGGGCTTCACGCGGCAAGCTGCGCGCCGAGGATATGCTTGAAAAACTGGACTCTCTTCGGCTCGAGCTTTTATCGGGACAGCTTTCCCAAGGAACTGTTCAGCACCTCTCAAATATGGTTAAAGAACATCGCACAGAGGTTGATGACCCCAAATTAAGTAAAATTCTTGACGAAATTGACTTGCGTGCACAGGTAGAATTAGCCAAATTCACGCGCGCCTAATTTATTGCAACTTTTTAAAGGAGTTTTCCCGCATGGTTACAGTGCCCTCCAACTACAAACCTACGGAAAAAGAACCCTATATGAATCCTGTTATGCTGGAACATTTCCGGCAGAAACTTGTCGCGTGGAAAGAATCCATCATTAAAGACGCTGATTCAACCCTACAGGAATTGCAAGACGAAGGCGGAGTACGCGAACCTGATATTGCCGATCGCGCATCAATTGAAACAGAAGTCGCCCTTGAATTGCGTGCCCGTGATCGCCAACGGAAACTCATCAGCAAAATTGACGAGGCTTTGGAGCGCATTCGCACAAGCGAATATGGCTATTGCGAAGAAACAGATGAACCTATCGGCATCAAACGGCTGGAAGTTCGTCCTGTCGCCACACTTACAATCGAAGCCCAAGAACGCCATGAACGCATGGAAAGGACACACCGAGATGATCGAGAATAGTTTTCAAAAAAACTTTCTTTTTTTACTCATCGCAACACTCGCTTTCTTTGCACTGACATCTCCAGCCTGTGCAAAAGGTTCTATGATGGGCCTTGCTTACATCAGAGAAATTGTTCTTCAACCGCCGCGTTTAGGCAAACCCGCAGACAGCAAAAAATGTGATGTCTCCGAAAATGATATTCCAAACTTTATCCTTCCAAAATTAAAGTCGGATGGTTTGCCTATTTTTTCTCTTCTTGATGCACCAGTGCCTGCAGAAAAAACGGCACGGATCTATCTCGTACCTGAAATCATCACCATGGAAATAAAGCGAACAGCTTGCGTTTCCTATCTCTCCATGATTGCAAAATCAAAAGAGACTCTGGACATCCCCCCCATCAAAGTGCCGCGCAACGTCACCGTTGCCTATTGGAAAGGCGGCCTTATGCTGCACTCATCAGCAGCAGGACATAAGCGCGTTGTTCAACGTGGTTTTGAAAAACTATCCGAACTTTTTTCACGCGACTATCGTCTCGCCCAGCCGCCGGATCTTGACTGGCTCAGAGAAAAAGAAATAATTCCGAAAAAGCTCAAGAAAGAGCTAGAGCTTGTTCCGACTAAATAAAGAGAGTCGAAATTTTCCCCCACCGTTCGCTACAAAAATGGGACGCCTGCCTTCGCAGGCATGACGGTATCTGTGGTTGTATAGCCATTTCAATTTGAAATCGGACGGCAGGCGAAAATTACTTTTTGTCGAGCCTTATTGCGTAAGCGTACGCTTCAATATAGTCGTTTCAATTTATTCTTCCCGAAGGCACGAGAAGCGACGTGTATAAACATACACGAGCGACGAAGTAACGCTCGGGAAAGGTAAATGGAAAAGACTATCGGCGGGCGGTAAGGGCCGCCGTGATAGTCCCTTCATCCAGATAGTCAAGCTCGCCACCAATAGGCAAGCCATGCGCTAATTTTGAAACCTGAACATCACTTTTTTCAAGACGCTCTTGAACATAATGTGCTGTAGTCTGGCCCTCAAGCGTTGCGCTTAGCGCAAGAATAACCTCACGCACATGGCCTTCACCGACCCGCACCAACAAAGATTCAATGCGCAAATCAGCTGGCTGAATGCCATCAAGTGCCGACAACGTTCCACCCAAAACATGATAGTACCCTTTGAACGCACGTGAGCGCTCCAAGGCCCAAAGATCAGCAACATCTTCCACAACACAAAGAAGCGTTTGGTCACGCCTTTCATCCTGACAAAGCAGACAAGGTGAAACGACATCCCAATTTCCACAAACGGGACAGCTTCGCATGGCAGAGGCTGTCTCAGAAAGAGCGCTCACCAAAGGCATCAACAAAGACTCGCGGCGCTGCAAGAGATGCAACACAACGCGGCGCGCCGAGCGCGGCCCAAGCCCAGGTAGTTTTGCCAAGAGTTGTGTAAGACGATCAAGAGGAGACATCAGAACGTTTTGCCTTTTAAAAAGGAAGGCTCATACCGGGAGGCAGCTTGGCGCCCCCCATGACTTTTTCAGTCTCGCCAGCAACAATTTCATCCATCTTGGCCTTGGCATCACCCACCGCAGCAACAACCATATCTTCCAGCATCTCAATTTCCGCAGGATCAACCAAAGAAGGATCAATCTTGATTTTTTTCAAGGCACCCTTGCCGCTCAGAGAAGCCTCAACCAGACCGCCTCCGGCCTGACCTGTTGCCTCCATATCCACTAGACGCTCTTGCATCTTTGTCATCTTGCCTTGCATTTCTTGAACTTGTTTCATCATCTGGCCAACATTAAACATCGTGCGATTTTCCTTTTTCGTTTAAAACTCAACAAAGCGACAAAAGTATGTGTGTCACGCCTCATCATCCACAGAAGTCACATCCCCTTCATCCGTCTCAATCGGCGCTGTCTGTTTCTGCTTAAGGGAAACAAGCTTGGCCTTTGGAAAAGCCTCTTTACACGCGCGCATAAGAGGATGCGTTTGAACTTTTTCTTGCCTCTTTTTCTCACTGTCGCGATCCTGTTCAAGCAATGTGAGCTCGCCCTTTTGCTCGACAACCGCAACCATCCAACGCTGCCCTGTCCATTGTGTCAAGCATTGTGCCGTCCGCGATGCCAAAGAGGGTGACGCCTTTTTTTCAAGATTAAGCTCAAGCTTACCGGCAGTCATATGCACAAGATGCGCCAACGAAGAAAGCTCGGCATAAAGGCCACCTTCACGATTAGCAGCAAAGAGAGCCACAATGTCACGAAACGTAGAAGGCATCGGCGCTGGAGATGAGGCTAAAACGGCGCGCGCAGCAGAAGCCGGTGCCGTTTCCTGCGCCATGGACGTGCTGCGCGCGGCAACAACAGGGCCAGAATTAACCGCACGCAAATGTGACGACACGCTCCCTCCAGAAGAAGGTGGAGGCGAAACCGGTAAGGACACAGTAACCGCTTTTTCTTTTTGCGTTCTGAGCTGCCGGATCAAATCTCCAGGCAAAGGAAGCTCTGCGGCATAAGCCAAACGAATAAGAACCATCTCAGCTGCCGCACATGGGTTAGTCGCTGCCTGCACTTCGCCTATACCTTTAAGCAAAATCTGCCATGCCCGTGTGAGGGCAGGAATTTTGATATTAGCAAGGTCATTCGCAAGTTGTTTTTCAGCCTCTGGAAAATCAAGAGCCTCGACATTATCTTTAAGAATCTGCATGCGCGTTAAAAAATGAACAAGCTCGGCCATATCCTGCAATGTTTGCAAAGCATCCGCGCCGCCGCGCACCATATCATCAAAAGTTTTAAGCGCCTCAACCATCTTGCCGTTTAAACTTTGACGACACAAATCTAGACTCGCAGCACGATCCGCAAGGCCCAGCATCTCTTTAACATCGCCTTCTTTTATCTCTCCCTTTCCAAGCGCAATCGCTTGATCCAAGAGGCTCAAGCCGTCACGCACCGAACCATCGGCCGCACGTGCAATAAGCTTAAGGGCTTCTTCCTCGGCAGGGACCTTTTCTAAATCAGCCAAATGCGTAAAATGGGATGTCAACGTTACAGCATCAATCCTACGTAAATCAAAACGCTGACAACGAGACAAAACTGTTACAGGAACCTTGCGGATTTCTGTTGTCGCAAAAATAAACTTTGTGTGCGGTGGTGGTTCCTCAAGCGTTTTCAAAAGCGCATTAAAAGCATTTTTTGAAAGCATGTGAACTTCATCGAGAATATAAATTTTATATTTGGCAGAAACAGGCCCATAGCGAACACTGTCAATAATTTCTCGGATGTCATCAACACCTGTGCGTGATGCCGCATCCATTTCCTGAACATCAACATGCCTGTCTTCGGTGATAGCACAACACGACTCGCAAGCTCCACACGGCTCAATAGATTTATCACCTTTTTTTCGGCCCGTACAATTAAGTGCTTTGGCAATAAGGCGGGCTGTTGTTGTTTTGCCAATACCGCGCACGCCTGTGAGCATCCACGCTTGCGGCAAGCGAGCAGACTGGATCGCATTGGTGAGTGTGCGCACCATCGCCTCTTGCCCAATAAGTTCGGCAAAAGAATGCGGTCTGTATTTGCGCGCAAGAACACGATAGGGCTCTGGCGTCTGCGAGGGATTTTTTTCGTTATCGCCAAAAAGTCCGGACAATTTCCGCTTTCCTATGTCTTAAAAAAGAAAAAGAATGTGGGAGGCCAAACAATAACCCGAATCTAAGCGTGCGTACGGTTGCTTTCTTTCGAACCTGGCCGAGTTGGCACAAGATTCGTCCACTGCCAGCCTCCCGCTTATACTTATAGCAGAATGCGCTTCCAAAACGAGAGAAAAGAGGGTTTTCTTTGTGTAACGGGGTTTTCGCGCTGGCA
The DNA here is from genome assembly GCA_003504035.1 of Rhodospirillaceae bacterium. Taxonomy (GTDB): domain Bacteria; phylum Pseudomonadota; class Alphaproteobacteria; order UBA9219; family UBA9219; genus UBA9219. The sequence goes on from DOBW01000029.1 coordinate 5,565, forward strand.
ATAACCAAAACTGGTTAAAGAAACTCTTTTACCTTGCGTATCACAAACAAGCTTACCTTGCGGCTTGGACCCCGCAATCCAAAAAATAACGACAGAAACGCTAACAAGGACAAAAAGCCATCCCAAAAAAGAGCCAAAAAAGCCGAGGAGTGTTGTTTTCTTTTTCTTGCCTTTAAATAATTTTTTTTTCACTGCCATCTATCTTGCCCTTCACCTAGAATCTGCAAATTTAATACAAATAGGCTCTAAGCCGCCTTAACTGCCTCCACAGAACGCAATAAAAGCATAATGGAATCTTGACCCTGAGCGTCTCTGAGTTTGGCGCAAAAAGCCTGATCCCGCAAGGCTCGGGAAATGCATGCCAGCGCATGCAGGTGGTCGGCTCCCGCTTCTTCGGGGGCCAAAAGAAGAAAAACAATATCGACCGCTTGGTTATCGACAGAATCGAAAGGAATCGGAGCCTTCATCTGAGCAAAAAAGCCTTGGACGCTCTCAAGCCCTGGAACACGCGCATGGGGAATAGCAATGCCATGTCCCACGCCCGTCGAGCCAAGCTTTTCACGCTCCCAAAGCATGTCAAAAAGACCATATTCCTCTAACCTAAGCGCTTGAGCTGCATGGGAAGCAAGATCCTGTAGAAGGCTCTTCTTATCTTG
>DOBW01000029.1:6335-8217 GCA_003504035.1 Rhodospirillaceae bacterium
CCTCCATGAGCAAGGTTATGAAACATCAAAGCAGGAAGCTCGCCAAGATCAAGACGCATAACAGCTTCACTGACTGTGAGATAGGAAATAGGTGTTGTCATCTCGGCAACAACAACAGGATTATCAGCCTCCCCTTCATCCATATCCTTCTCAGGAACGTTAAGAACAAAGGATTGGGCGCTAATGGCTTCTTCGCGGCGCGCATCTTGATGATGTTTCTTGAGCCGATTTCTATGACGGCGCAAACGCTCAGCCATATGCTCAGCGGCCTGATCAAAGGAAGGATATGGCTCGGGAGCGCGACCACTGCTTTGCAAAACAAGACCCCTGCCGGCATGAACGGTTATGTCAGTACGGAAAAGATGAGCCTCACGAGAAAAAGTAACCTGTGCTTCCAGTGAATCGCTAAAAAATTTGCCTACGATTTCACCGAGCTGCAAATCGACATGCTGACGCAAAGCATCTCCAACATCAATCTGCTTGCCTTTAACGGAAAGTTGCATGAATAAACCTGAAAAGTTGAACGTTATTACCAGAGTCTTTGGGTGTGCCGCATAAAGCTGCCTCAAACAAAAAGAGAGACAAAAGGAGAGTAAGTCTAGCGGCAACATCCTTCTTCTGCCCAAGGGAAACCCTCGGACACATCCGACCAAAATAGCCGCAGGTGAGCTAGAGTCAAGCTTGGCGGCACCCAAAAGGCTAAGTTATTGTTTTTGTTAAGCCTAAAAAAAAGAAGAAAGAGCCTATCTATCTCTTTTTTCTCTTCGGCGCTGGGCTGAAGAGGGGAGTTTCATGGATTCGCGATATTTGGCCACAGTGCGGCGAGCTATATCAATGCCTTCGCGGTGCAAAATCTGACTCAAGCGATCGTCAGAAAGAATCTCTTTAATACCTTCGGCATCAATAAGCTCCTTGATCCGCTCCCGCACCGCCACGGTCGAGACCGCCCCCTCTCCTCCCGTTGTGGCCAAAGCCGCCGAAAAGAAATATTTAAGCTCGAACATACCGCGCGGCGTTGCAATATATTTGTTCTGCGTCACGCGTGAGACCGTGGATTCGTGCATTTCAACTTCTTTGGCAATATCGCGCAAAACCAGAGGCTTTAAATATTGCACGCCATAAACAAAAAACTTGTCTTGTTGTTTGATGATTTCAGAAGCCACTTTAAGAATAGTCTCTGCCCGTTGCCGCAAGGCCTTAACAAGCCAATTAGCCTGCTGCCACCTCTCCGTTAAATAAGCCTTGTCCTGAGACGTATGCGCACCATCACATATTTTAGCGTAAAATGTTTCATTAGCGAGAACACGCGGCAAGGTATCGCTGTTTAGCTCAACATGCCAACCACCTTCGGGGAGAGGCTGCAAAAAAACATCTGGCACAATAGGAGGAGCAACATCCGCCGCATAGATCAAAGCNNGCGGGGAGGGGCTGCAAAAAAACATCTGGCACAATGGGAGGCGCCACATCCGCCGCATAGATCAAAGCGGGCTTTGGCGTTAGGGCACGGATTTCCGAAATCATTTCGGCCAGATCTTCTGAATCCACATGGCACAAACGCATGAGTTGAGTACGTTCACGCTTAGCCAAAAGATCTAAATGGTCCAGCAAAATAGCCATGGCAGGATCAAGCCTATTCTTTTCCTTCAACTGCAACGCCAAACATTCTTTGAGCGAACGCGCAAAAATCCCAACCGGATCAAGCAGCTGAAGGCGCACCACCAAAGCCTCGAAATCCTCCGCGCAAAGACCTAGCTGCGTGCGCACTACCGCCAAATCGGCAGGCAAATAACCCGCTTCGTCCAAAAACTCGACTAGCGCCGCCGCCGCCATACGGTCACTTGCCTCAGGGAAATCAACATGGATTTGGGAAAGAAGATGGTCG
>DOBW01000011.1 GCA_003504035.1 Rhodospirillaceae bacterium
CGAAGCGTGCGCGTGAGCTTATTGCTTCTTTTTTTGGTGCGCATAGAGTCTGTTTCAAGTAGGTCAACCTACTTGAAACAGACTTCTAGGGAAGGCGAGGCATGACGGAGCAGGAAAAAAAAGCAGGTTTATCGGCTTCTGTAGAACATCATTTGCGTGCCTATTTTGCTGCCCATAAAGGAGAGTTTCCTGCCGCAGGACTGCATGGCCGTGTTTTACAGGAGGTTGAACGGCCTCTTTTTTCCCTTGTCATGGAAAAATGTGGGGGAAATCAGCTTCGTGCTGCGGCACTTTTAGGCTTGAACCGAAACACGCTGCGTAAGAAACTACGTCAGCTTGGTCTGGCAAAGGAACGTTCATGAATCTCGCTCAAGGAAAGAGTCTCAATGCAGGAAGTTTTTTTCGGCGACTATCTTTCTGGGCCGTACGAAAGGGTCTGCGGGGCAAGTTGGCTCTTTTTATTTCTGTGGCCGCGCTGGCTTCGGGTATTGCAACTTATGCGGCTCTGACGTGGGAACCCTTTTTTGGCAATGACCCTACGGCGGTGAGCGCCCTTCTTGCGCTTGATCTGGCTCTTTTGATGATGCTTGGGGTACTTGTTGCGCGCCATGTTTATCTTCTTCTCTCGCGGCGTCAACGCAAGCAGGCCGGATCGCGTCTGCATGTGAGGGTTGTTTCTGTTTTTACGATGTTGGCGGTGGCACCTGCGGTGCTTGTCGCGATGTTTGCGGCTATCTTCTTTTATTTTGGAGTTGAGGCTTGGTTTTCCGAGCGTGTTAAAACAGCTTTGGATGAATCCCAACAAGTTGCTCAAGCCTATTTGAGTGAGCATCAACAAGTTTTGCGTGCCGATGCGCTTTCGATGGCCAATGATCTTAATCGTCAAGCCGTTCGCTTATCCGAGGACCCTGTTCGACTAACCCAGATGGTTTCAGCACAGGCTTATTTGCGCTCCTTGACTGAAGTGATCGTCTTTGATGGCGTTGGGAAGATTTTGGCTCGATCAGGTCTAACATTTGCGCTGTCTTTTGAGCCTATCACGGACGAAATGCGTGAACGCGCACGTGCGGGTGAGGTCGTCCTTCTTATTAGTGATACGGACGATCGTGTTCGCGCACTTCTCAGGCTTGATAATTTTGTTGATACATATTTATTTGTAGGTCGTCTTGTTGAGCCAAAAGTTTTAGCGCATATGGAGGCTACACAGCTCGCGGTTAGAGAATACCAAAATCTTAAAGACCATAGTTTTGGTATTCGCATTATGATATCTCTTATTTTTGCCGTTGTATCACTTCTTCTTTTGATGGTGGCGGTGTGGTTCGGGCTTAATTTTGCGACAAGCTTGGTGCGGCCCATAAGTGCATTGATTGGTGTCACAGAGCGTGTGCGCGGTGGCGATTTAACTGCGCGTGTTGAGGAAATAGCGGGCGCTCAGGAACAAGATGAGCTTGAGCTTCTGGGGCGTGCTTTTAATCGCATGGCAGATCAGCTTGAAACGCAGCGCGGCGAACTTGTTGAGGCTAACCGTCAACTTGATTTGCGTCATCGTTTTACCGAAGCTGTTTTAGCTGGTGTGTCGGCGGGTGTTATCGGTCTTGATTCTGATTTTAAGATCAATATGATGAATGAGCGCGCAGGTGATTTTTTCCAAATCACCAATACAGAAGCGCTAACGGGGCATCCTTTAAATGTTTTGTCTTCCGAGATTGCGGATTTGATTCAGCAAATGCCACGAGGTTCTTGGCTTAAAGGGGATCAAGTAGAAATTAAACGCACAGACCAGCAGACAAGAACAATTCTTGTGCGTCTTTCCTGTGAACATCAAGGCGGTGAGGTGCGAGGGTATATTGTTACTTTTGATGATGTTTCCGAGCTTGTTTCAGCACAACGCAAAGCGGCATGGGCTGACATTGCGCGCCGTATCGCCCATGAGATTAAAAATCCATTGACGCCAATTCAGCTTTCTGCAGAGCGTTTGCGCCGCAAATACATGAAAGAAATTAAGTCTAATCCGGAAGTTTTTGAGACCTGTACCAACACCATTATCCGCCATGTTGGGAATATTGGGCAAATGGTTGACGAGTTTTCGGCTTTTGCACGCATGCCGACTTCTGTTATTAAGGAAAATGAATTGTGCGATTTGTGTCGTCAGACGCTTTTTCTTCAAAGCTCAACGCGTAGCGATATTCATTATATCCAAAAATTACCCGATGAGAGATTTTTGGCAGATTGTGATTCGCGGCAAATAGCGCAAGCGTTGACTAATCTTCTTAAGAATGCAGCGGAAGCTATTGATGGAAGGGATAAACCACCTGACGAAGAGATTCCAAGAGGTGAAATAAAATTAACCTTATATGCAAATGAAGAAGAGGTCTTTCTCTCTGTTGCTGACAATGGGCGTGGGTTGCCGAAGGAAGAAAGGGAGCGTTTAACTGAACCTTATGTGACAACACGTAGTAAAGGAACTGGCCTAGGCCTTGCTATTGTGAAAAAAATAATGGAAGACCATAAGGGTACAATAACTTTAAAAGACGACTCAAAAGGTGGGGCTGTTGTAGAACTTTCTTGGCCGCGCTTTATGGCGGAGACAGAAGCATAAGTCTTTGTCGGAGAATAAAAAGTTTGCTAAATCTTGATAGATGATTCTTATTGGATAAAACGAAACATCGAAAAAGGTAGAACATGGGCGCGAACAGTAAAGAAAAAAAACTAACCAGCGATATTCTTATCATTGATGACGAGGCTGATATCTGTTTGTTGGTTGAAGGCCTATTGAACGATGAGGGGCTTAAAACACGCACGGCCTCTAATGCGGAAAAGGCATTAGCAGAGGTAACTGCGCGGCGGCCAAGCCTTATCATTCTCGATATTTGGTTGCAGGGCAGCAACATGGACGGCCTTCAGCTCTTGGATCGTTTTGTCAGGGATTATCCTGAAGTTCCCGTTATTATGATCAGTGGCCATGGCAATATTGAAACGGCGGTCGGTGCGATCAAACGCGGCGCTTATGATTTTATAGAAAAACCCTGTGAACTAAAGCGCTTAAACTTGTTGGTTGAAGGGGCGGCACGTAGCGCTAGAGCTCAGCGTCGACTGGATAACCAGACTCAGGAGCAAAACAACAAATATTCTATCCGAATGCTGGTTGGAAAAAGTAAGGCTATTGGCTTGTTGCGTGAAATGGTTAAGCAAGTTGCTCAAGTTCCCTTTTCCAGCATGATTATTACCGGTGAAACAGGAACGGGCAAAGGCTTAATTACCAATATACTGCATTATTCCGGGACGCGTGCCAAAGGACCTTTAATCGAAATTAATTGTGCAGCGCTGCCACGTGAGTTACTGGAGTCTGAATTATTTGGTTATGAAGCAGGCGCATTTACGGGGGCAAAAAAGCGTCATCGTGGTTTATTTGAACAGGCTCACACGGGTACCTTATTTCTGGATGAAATAGGCGAAATAGATTTAGAGTTACAGGGAAAATTGCTTAAAGCCGTTGAAGAACTGCGCATTCGTCGTTTGGGTGGAGAACATGAAATAGACGTGGATGTGCAAATTATCGCTGCAACGAATAAGGATCTACAGCATGAAGTGAGTTTAGGTAAATTCAGGCAGGATCTGTACCACCGTTTGAATGTGATTAACATACATATACCGTCGTTAAGAGAACGTCTGGATGATTTGCCCGAGTTGGTGCTGCTTTTTATCGCAGAAAACAATGCTAAGTCCAGTAAAAATATC
>DOBW01000214.1 GCA_003504035.1 Rhodospirillaceae bacterium
TAACCGGCAAGCGTTAAAAGAGCCGCAATAGCCGTTAGGTTAAAATCAAGCTGCAAGACAGAATAAAGGCCGAGGGTTACAAAAACATCGTGAAGTGTGGCGACAAAGGCGGCTACTCCAAATTGCCATTCAAAACGCATCCCGACATAAGCGCCAATAGCCAAGATAGCTAGAACGGTGGCAAAAAGGCCTGCCTCGAAAAGTTCTTTACCGATGGTTGGGCCTACAACTTCTACGCGCCGATAGTCGTAAGAGGTGCCAAGTTTTTCACGTACTTTTCGGATAGCATTTTGTTGGGCTTCCTCGCCGCCGTCTTGTCGTTGGACACGGATAAGGATGTCTTCGGGTGCCCCGAATTCTTGCAACGTAATTTCACCAAGGTTTAAAGAGCCAAGTGTTTGGCGTAGTTCACTGATATTCACCGCGCTTTGGGACTTTGCTTCGATGAGAATGCCACCCTTGAAATCGATGCCGAGATTAAGCCCGTTAAAAAAGAGCGAAGTGATTGTAATAAGGGCAAGTATCCCCGTCAACGTGAAGGCGAACCAGCGTTTGGCGACAAAATCTATTTTTGTGTCGTAGGGTATAAGGTTAAGGCGGCGGAGCTTCATTTTTAAGACCTCGGTTATATTCTTGCACAGACGTAGTAGAGTAGTAATAGGATTCTGTCCAGTTTAACAAAATATAGTCTTTTCACTTTAATTTCCCACATCGTTGTTGCGCTTATCACGTAGATTTTCTACGCTTCCTCGCTTACGCCTTGTGGAAAAAATAAATTGAAAAGACTATAAAAAAAGGTAATAACTACAATAGCTTCCTGTTCCTTATAAGAAAAAATGATGAAAAATAACGAAGAATCTCCCTCAGATCAGATGTTCCTACACCAAAAATGGCTGATGGAAGCTGAAAAAACAGCCCAAGCCTCGCCGGAAAAGGGGGGTAGCCCTCATCCAAATGTTAAGGTTGGCGCGCTTTTGGTGGGAGCGGACGGCAAGGAAATTGCGCGCAGTTCCAATCGTTTTGCCCGTGGTCTTGATGCTTCTAGAGAAGAGCGTTATGAGGACGATTGTCGCTCTTTTTGGATTAATTGTGCCGAACAAATGGTGCTTGTTGATGCTTTGCGGAACAGGGCGGATATTGTTGGCGCGCGCCTTTACATAACATTGGATCCTTGTGCGATTTGTGCGGGTTTGATTGTCGAGGCGGGGATCGGGTCTGTCATTGTGCCTAACCACGCTTCGCAGGGTTATGACAAGCTCAAAGAAAAGTGGAAAAAAAGCATAGAGATTGGCCATAGCAAGCTAAGCGAAGGCGGCGTGAAAGTGATCCGTGTGGACAGGCCATAATCTTTAGCATGTCAGGGCATGGGCCGCGCGTCTTTGCCAAGAGGATGCCTTGGGGGTAAGTCGGTCGCCATAGCCGCGCATATGATGATTTATCATCGTTCCCATCGTTTGACCTAACGCACTGAAAAAGGCGTTTGCGCGTTTTTCGGCATCGGCAATATAGACCCAGTTTTTTTCCTTTGTTTTATCAGGTAGAGCAAGGCCGATGGCAACGTCATGGATGATGTGCTGTGCGGGGATTCTTTCCAAGATTTTAAAAAAGACCTGTTCCTCACGGGTTGTTTCTTCGGGTTTGTAAAGGCGCTGGGCACCAAGGGTCATTGCGATGTGCGGCAGGGCGTCGGCGCAGCTCCAGAGCCCTTCTTTAAGGGTGGAGGCCTTTTGCGCGCTTGCCTTTTGGCTTGGCTCGCCAAGATAAAGAAAATGGATCATGCGTGTGATTTCTTCCTGAAGTTTTTTATCAAGAATCTTTAAATCATCGCACGTGTTATCTTTCGTATAATATCCCAGTGAAATCATTGTCACGCGATAGCCGCCGCCGCGCATGGAGTTTAAAGCGCGGGCTGTGCGGTTCATATCCATGATGTCGAGATCATCAATCATCAAATTATCGGCTTCTTGTAGAAGGTCGAACTCGCGCACAGCGGCCCACTCAATCGTTCTGTCCAAAAAAGGATCGGGAAACCATGCGCGGGTTGTTGCGCCTTTTCGGATGCGCTGGAGATACGAAAAGCCAGCAACAATTTGTCGTCCCTTAGCTGGGGCGGCAAAAAAAGGTGCCAAAGCACACGGATTTTGTAGGCTCATAAAAACTTCCTTCGCTGGCATGATCCAGAGCAGGTTCAATGGGTTTGTTCTCAGCCCTTATCTTTCAGATAAGGGCACCCCAGTTATGAAAGGAAGCTAGGCGCACAAATGTGCCGTTGTCAATGATCGCAGCTATTTTTTCCTTGTTGTAAGGCGCCTTCAAGATAGCTTGTGACAAGCTTTTCGGGAGAAAGCACATCGGCACCAATAACAGATTCAATTTTATTCTGTTTTAAAAGCTCAACAGCTCGTGCGCCGATGCCGCCTGCAATAACGAGATTAACGCCTTGTTCGGCTAGCCACACAGGAAGCGCGCCGGGTTCGTGCGATGGGGCGGGGATGTCTTTGCGGGAGGTTATCTTTTTTGTCGTTTCATCAATATCAACAAGCGCAAATTGCGCGCAGTGTCCAAAATGATGACATAAAAGATTGTCTGTGATGGGGATGGCTATTTTCATGTGATTTTTTCCTTAAGGTTTTCCCAAAGTTTGTGAACATCTTCAGCCGAAGGAGCCTCTGTTTCGATGATGGCTTTGGCTTGTACTTGCGCTTGTGTTACAGCTTCGTCATAGCGCATGCGGCCCAAAAGAAGGACATCTTGGGCTGTCGCTTCTTTTTCGATTTGTGCGGTCATTTCAGGGCAAATATCCCACTTATTAACGCAAAGAGCGGTTTGAATACCGAAATGTTGCGTAAGCTTAAGGAGTCTTGAAAGATCATGTGCTCCTGACAGGGACGGTTCTGTTACGATCAGTGCTAGGTCGGCGCCAGAAAGAGACGCAATAACAGGGCAGCCTATTCCGGGAGGGCCATCGAGAAGAATAAGATTATGCCCTTTTTCTTGTGCTATTTGTTTGGCTTTTTGGCGCACGAGCGTGACGAGCTGTCCTGAATTTTCGCCGCCAACGCCAAGATGTGCGTGAACCATAGGCCCTGCGCGTGTTTTTGAAATCATCCATTTTCCACAAAGGCGAGGGCTCAAATCAATGGCATCATAGGGACAGAACCGAGCACACACACCACATCCTTCGCAAGAATAAGGATCTATGGCGTAAGTGTTTTTGCCGAACAGCTTCTTTTTTTCCTTGACAGCATTAAAACGGCAAAGCGTTACGCATGCGCCGCAAGCAGTGCAATCTTTTTCACGTATGGTAGCTTCATGGCCACTGAAAAAATCATGTTGCTGATCAATTTCTGGATCAAGAATAAGATGAAGATCGGCGGCATCGACATCACCATCCACGATAACAGGATTTTCAGCTAAGAGAGCAAGACTAGCTGTCAGGCTTGTTTTGCCTGTTCCGCCTTTTCCGCTAAGAACGACAATGTCTTTCATTTTCTTTTTCCGTTCTTCATAATTTTTTTGGTTATTTTTGAGAAAAGGTCCCTATATTCTGGCAGTGCATCAACTAAGGTCTGTCCTTTCGCATAAGCTTCAGCAATGCGGCGGTCATTTGGAATCTCTCCCAAAAGCGTGCAGTTTTCTTCTTGGCAAAAAACGTGTGTTTGTGTGTTTGGTGCGTTTGTGCGATTGATGACAATCCCAAAAGGCATTTTTATTTCTTTTACGGCGGCAACTGCGAGCTTTAGATCATGTAAACCAAAAGGTGTTGGTTC
>DOBW01000105.1 GCA_003504035.1 Rhodospirillaceae bacterium
AGAAATGTTATTCTCTACCTCCATCACCACACGACAAAAAACAAGAAAAAAGAACCTGTTGAGCGTTATTTATGGACAATCCCTGCACCCCTTTTGTTATCCTTAACCCCCATGTCGGTGATTGGCTCGCCGAACCCTTAAGCTTTCGCCTACTTCGCCGCCGTGCTTTGCGAAAATATGGCTATCTTCTTGACGCACCACGCGAGCACGGACAGCGCATTCCTGTTTTAATCTGCGGCACTTTGTCCGGCCTTGTTCCATCAACCCTCTTTTCGTATCTTCCTGCTTTTGTGCGCGAAAAATGGCTTTCTCTTGAGCTGAAATTATGGAGAAAAATAAATGACGCAGATCATCTCGATTTCTATTTTGCGCCTGAAGAAAAGCTCTTGCAAAAACCTCTCATTATTTTCAGTTGGAAAAACTGTGAAGGCGCAGCATTCGATAAACGACTCGCTATTATCAAAAAGTTTTCGCACGTCATTGGAAATCTTAGCCACTATTTTGTAAACACCGCAATCAAAGCACACAATCTAAACCGTATCCCTAATCTTTCTTTGTGGAGCGAGAGCGATCTTCAAAACAATCCCTATTTTCAAAACTTTTTCGGATGGTATAAAAAACCGGTTATAGTTGTGCCTTTCTGTGTCGCACCGCGTTTTAGCCTTCCTGAAAAACAAAAGGAGCGTGACAAGAAATGTGTTGCAACAGGATCTTTTCATTTCCTACCAGATGAAAAACCGCGCTGCGTCTATGAAGATTTTATGCGCTTTTTCGGAACAACCAACTATCACTTCGTGCGCAGCGATCTTTATCAGCGCCGCGCACAGCCGCGCATCAAAGAAAATATCAACGTCCTTTCCGCGCCTTATCGTGAAAAGAAAAGCAGCCTTTCAAACTGGTCGCAAAGAATCCTAGGCGCTGGACAAAAAAACTATTTCGCCATTGACATTGTTGATGTTTATCAAACACACCTTTTTGCTGTTGTCGGCGAAGAACGCAGCGGAAATCCTGGTATTGGCATCTTTGAAGCCATGGCTTGCGGTGCCATACCCATTATCAAAACGTCCTGTTATGAAGGCTTGGGCCTGTCCGTTAGCAAAAACTGCTTGTCTTATGAAGGAGATGTTGACTCTCTCCTTGCCTCTGTTCAAAAAGATGAGGCAAATCTTCTAACGCTACAAAAAGAATCTTCAGCTTATATCAAAGAACATTGCCGCACCGAAAAAACATATAACAAATTTTTGACTTTTGTTGCCCCAAGAGAAAGCACAAACACATGATAGACGCCTCAACACGCATTTCTGTCGTTTTCCAAGGCCCGCTTGCGCGCGACTTCACAAAGCTCGCCGCCAACACCTCTTTTTTGCGTGAACACCTTCCCAATGTTGAAGTTATTTTCTCCGGCTGGAAGGGTGAGCTAACACCCAATCAAAAAGAAAATTTGGGTGGAAAAATTGTCGAGATGGAAGATCCCGGCCCCAATTACGCGGACCCCATCACAGGCGTACAGCACAACGTAGAACGTCAAGCCGCTTCAACCTGCGCCGGAATCAAAGCCGCAACGGGCACTTATGTTGCTAAAATGCGCTCTGATATCATGATTAAAAATCTCAATTTTTTCCAAAATCTAGAAAACGACACCATCCGTGTTCTGGATATAGGAACCATGGACCCCGCCAAAATACCTTATCTTTTCCACGCTTCTGACATGGCCCAAATCGGGCCACGTGAAATTATGCTTGATTTGTGGAGCTTTTCTGGCACCTACGAAACTCATCGCCCTTTAAGTGACATCTTGCGCGGAAAACTCCTTTTGGGGCAAACAGGAATGCGCTGCACAAGACTTTCAGTCGAGCAGGAAATTATCTTAAACTGGGCGCAGCGCAAAGGACATGATGTTCATTTACGTTGGATTGACGAAAACACTTTTAATTTAGCCCACCTAAGTGAACAATTTATTTCTGAGCATTTTAAGATTATGCCTTATGTAGAAACGGGACTTACGCTTCCTCCACATATTGTTTTTGGCTTTAACGATTGGTATTATAATCAAGAAACACTAGACAAAATATCAACAAACACAACACCTCAAGCCTATCAAGAACGCTACGAACAAATCCGATACAATAAGTTACGCACCTGTGTAACTCATGATTTATTTATAAAGGGAATATTGCTTATCGCCTTATACCCTTTAATCATGCTGATAAAATCAGTCTTTCCGGCATGGCTGACCATAACAAAGAGAAAAACGAAAGACTTTGATATGTCACCTCAGGAAATGCGTATCTATATGTCTTCCTTTGATGACTATAACGATCTATGGCCTCCTTTTTTCAAGGCTTTCTTTCATTTTTGGCCTGATTGTCCTTTTCCTGTTTCACTGGGAGCCTGTGAAAAAGCTTATCCTGATGACCGCGTTAAAACGCTACACGCCTTCCCGCATAAAAACTGGTCTTCACGCGCTCTAGAGCATCTCGCCCAAATGAAAGAACCCTATGTTCTTATGACACTGGATGATTTTATTCTGCGCTCACCTGTTCGCACAGAAACAATTACATCTGTCTTGAAGCAGATGAAAATTTTAAATCTTCTCGCCATACGTCTCTATGCCGAACCTGGGCCACAAATTGCAATCAACGGCTACCCGATGATTGGCATCATGGGTGTTGGACAGCAAAACAGAACATCAACGCACGCCACCATATGGCATCGAGAAACGCTCATTTCTGTTATACGGGAAGGCGAAAGTCTTTGGGAGTTTGAGATTAATGCAGCCCTTCGAACGCTTCAATTTGCCAATCAAGTTGGTGGCACATGGAAAACTATCATGGATTACCATATGGGCGTTGCCAAAGGTCGCTGGCTCTATACACCCGCACAAATTCTTATGCGCCAAGGGTTCTTGGACAATCCGCCACCGCGCCCTGTGATGACACGCAAAGAAGAAATTCGCGCTACATTCCTTTTAGTTTTAAACAAAACAGCACAGCGCCTCACACCTTTGCGCTGGCGGCAATGGCTAAGGAGCACTTTCTTCTCGGACAAATATAATTTTAGTGAATAACAGGATCATCCTGTTTTTTTCTAAACCGTGTAAAGACTCCGCCACAGCCTAAAAGAAAATAACAGAAAACCTTGAGAGCCAAAGACGCTTTGATCTGCACAGAAAGGTCCGGCCAAAATTCTTTGAGTGTGCGCCAATGCCCGCGCGCTAATCTAAATCCGCGCAAAAGAAAGGCTTTTTTCGAAGAAAGCCTCCCTTCATGGTCCGTATAATAGCGCCGCAACGGCAAAGGCAAAATGACACCAGCACCATGACGTTTCATAATGCGCAAACACCCAAGCCCTTCAAAGCCACGTAAATCATCGTCATAAGGCATCTGGAAATCTATATCACGGCGAATAAGCGTAAGAACCTCACCATAGTTTGCATTTTTAAAATACCGCGCAGGGTCCCAAATAATAGGATCATGATAGGACTGCCCTACCAAAGAACCGTCCGGCTTTACACACCGAAAACAAAGAATGGGAACTTCCGGAAACTCTTTTATAGCTTCGGGCAAGGCGGTGGCTTTTTCCGGCAAAAGCTCATCATCGGAATCTAAAAAACACACCCACGCACCACGCGAAGCCATAAAGCCTGTGTTTTTTGCTGCCGTAACACCTTGGTTTTTAAGATGCGCCAAAAGACGCAAACGCCCTCGCTCAATATCTAAAGAAAAATCACGCTGCAAAATATACAAAGAATCGTCAAAACTGCCATCATCCACAACAACAACTTCGCCATCTTGTAAGGCCGCACAAAACGCCAACGCCGAGCGCACAGAACGCGTGATTAAATGAGGGCGCCGAAAAGAGGTAATGACAACACTGCACAACATTGTAATATGCTTTCTGGAGCTTCAAACGAACGCGACATCATAGGAATTTCATGGACATTATGCAAACAAAGGACAAACCGCTCCTGAAGGGAGCCTTTCCGCCCCTTCTTCTGCTCTTTTGCCTAAGCTTCGCCAGTCTTTATGATTTTCATGTTGGCGTACGCCTCTTTGATCTTTTATCACTCGTCCTTTTGGGGATCGGTTTTTTTATGGTGCTTCTGTCATTCCGGCGAAGGCCGGAATCCAGTGACCTGCTGCCCAGAACGCAAAGAGTAAAGCTCTTTAAAAGACCTATCGGCCTTTGCATTCCTTTGAGATTCTGGATTCCGGCCTTCGCCGGAATGACGAAAATTTTTAATTGGAATAACTCCAAAACAAACATCAAAGAAACCCTCTATAATATTCTCCCTTTTTTACTTTTCGTGCTTTACGCTTTGTGGGGATGGATCAACCTCCATCACAGCTCAAGCCTCATCATGATTGTGCTGGCAGGCATAGGGCTTCTCATTACGCGCTTACCACAAAGCACAGCACAAAAAGTTATTGATTTTGTCCCGTGGCTTATTCTTTTTCATATGCTTCTTTTTGTATTTCAGGTTATTGCTTTTTATGGGTTTGCCGACAAGCTCGACTACCTTACCTTGGCAAGTAAGTCGCTTATAAACAGCCCCCTAAGCGATCTTGTTCCAACATCTTGGCTTCAGTTTCCTGAAAGCCGTATGGGACAACTTGGCCCCTACGCGCCTGTTATCTTGAGACCAACGGGCATCTTTCAAGAGCCTAATAATTATTGTGAAACAATGGTGCTGCTTTTGATTATGATTATTGACAAAAAGAAGAGGGCTTGGTTGCGCTACATTACCTATGGCAGCATGCTGCTAAGCCAGTCCATGTACGGAAGCGGTGCCGCCCTTATCCTTTTCTTTTTTGATACAATGATAAATAAGCGCTATAAATTCTTTCTAGGCCTCTGTTTGCTTGGCCTCATAGGTCTCAACATTCTTCTTTTTTTGGGATATGGCTTTAATATATCATCCGTGTCTCGCATCCCAAACCTCATATCAGATACGTCTTTTCTTGAGCGTTATGTCGGATTGCAAATGGCACATGATCTTGGACTAACAAACACAACAGTCATACAAGATCACTGCCCTACCGATGCTTTGCCCTTTAAGCTTTTAGGTCATGGACTTAGTAGCGCTTATTTTGGCTTTTGCGTGGCCAAAAACGGAATGGCGCAATTCATCTATGCCACCGGCATTTTAGCGCCCATTATTCTCTTTTTGCTGTGGCGAAACTTGCGTCAAAACGTCTCTTTGCAAAAAGCGCTTACCCTTAGTCTTGGGCTTTTGTTGATGCTTCTATCCTACCCATTTTACACTTACCTATTCTTTTGGCTATGGTTAGGAATTTTACTCTCAGCTTTTAAGCGCAAGATAATCGTTTAGATCGTCCGGCGTTCCAAGACCATGCATGACATCTTC
>DOBW01000090.1:0-164 GCA_003504035.1 Rhodospirillaceae bacterium
GCGATTATTTCATCGCTCTTTCTTCTTTTTTGGCGCGCGAAGTTTATTCAGTGGCCTAAAAACTTTTTCCTAAAAAAAGAACTATAGTCTTCCTCTTTTATTTCCACACATCGTTACTGCGTCGCTCGTGTATGCCGCAATACACGTCGCTTCTTGTGCCTTGT
>DOBW01000090.1:232-4383 GCA_003504035.1 Rhodospirillaceae bacterium
AAGAAATCAAGCTATCCTAGCTCTCTGCTTGTGCGAGTTTCTCGCGGCGTTTGTATTTCAGGCATCTGTAAATACCGTAAATACTTATCACACACCATATGGCGTTGCCGACAAAAGAGGCTAATTGCCACTGATAGGCGAGCGAGTAGATCAGCAGTGATGCTTTGCTGAAATTTAGCAAAGAATAGCGTATTGTTTTTACAAAATCGCGCCGCCATTGAACGTGTGCATAAGCGTACAAAGAAATGGCAACACCGAGCAGTCCGGCAAGTTGATGATGTTCAAGCATTCTTTTTTATAGTCCTTCCATTTTGCTTTTTGCAAAGCGTTGCCGCTTCGTTTTTTGCGCTTTTGAAAAAATAAATTGAAAAGACTATATACCCTCGGAGAGTTGATAAAAAATAAATTTTAAGAGGCAAAAAAAACCGACCAGAATAAAGCTGATCGGTTTTTCTTTCGTCGTGGCCTTAAACTCTAGATTCTAAGCGCCTTTGGCTTGAACATAGCTGCCGGGGGCGTCTTCGATAACATTCTCATTCATGGCAGGGTCACGTGCAGGAATTTTCTCTCCCGCATGTGGCTCAAGCCATTTCATCCACGCTGGCCACCAAGAGCCTTTGTGTTTTTCAGCGCCTTCCAGCCAAGCCTCTGGATCGGCGGGGCTCTCAGGATTTGTCCAGTAACCATATTTTTCCTTAGTGGGTGGATTAATAATGCCGGCGATATGACCCGAGCCGGACAGGCAGAAGGTCACAGGCCCCGAATAGGTTTGTGTGGCGGCATAGGTTCCCTTCCAAATGGCGATATGGTCTTCAATGGTTGAGACACAAAGGGCTGGTGCTTTGACTTTGCGCAGATCGATGGGGACATCTTTCATTTTAAGCTTGTTTGGCTTGATGAGGTTGTTGTTCATATACATGTTGCGCAAGTAATAGCTCTGCATGGCGGCGGGCATGTTGGTCGAATCCGCGTTCCATGTCAAAAGATCGAAAGGAAACGGTTCTTTGCCCATCAAATAGTTATTCACAACGAAAGACCAAATTAAATCATTGGCGCGTAACATGTTGAAGGTTGTGGCCAACGTGGATCCCGGAAGATAGCCTTTATCCTTCATGAGATTTTCGAGCAGTTGTATTTGTTCTTCATCGATGAAGACGCTCAGATCTCCTAGTTGAGCAAAATCAATGAGCGTGGCAAAATATGTTGTGCTGGCAATTTCTGGCATGCCTTTGGGTTTTTTATCACCAGCACTTGCCAGCCATCCCATCATGCACGCCAGAAGCGTGCCACCTATGCAATAGCCAACGCAGTTGACTTTATCTTCGCCTGTTATTTTAGCGACTTCTGTAGCAGCTGTAACAGGGCCCAGCATCATATAGTCTTCGAAGCTTATGTCGGCGTGTTTCTCTGTTGGGTTAGCCCAAGACATACAAAAGACAGTATGGCCTTGTTCAACGAGATAACGGATCATTGAGTTTTCGGCCTTGAGGTCCAAAATATAATATTTGTTGATCCAAGGCGGCACGATCAAAAGCGGCGTTTTATGAACCGTTTCTGTCAAAGGCGCATATTGAATCAACTGGAAAAGATCGTTTTGGAAAACGATTTTGCCTTTTGTCGTGGCGATGTTTTCCCCAAACGTAAAGGCTGAATTATCGCTCATCTTGATTCTGAGTTGCCCGTTGCCGCGCTCTATATCGTCGAGTAGGTTTTGTAGGCCTTTGATAAGATTCTCGCCATTGGTTTCAATCGTTGTGCGCAAAACTTCAGGATTCATCATCCAGAAATTGGTTGGCGAAAGGGTATCTACAATTTGGCGCGTATAGAACTCAACCTTGTGGTGAATCTTGGGGTCCTGATCTTGGACGTTATCGACCAGCGTATAGGCCCAGCGCGAACTTAGAAGATAGGATTCCTTGATATAGTCAAAAACCCAATTTTGTTGCCAATCATCATTCTTGAAACGACGATCCCCAGCTTCAGGATTGATAACGGCCTCAACTGTTTTGCCTTGGGCACGGGCCAGCGTATTTTGAAGCAAGTGTACGTAATCTTGCCAGAAGACTGTGTTGGCTTCGAGGAAGACATCCGGCTTGGCGTAGAGGTGTTTCATGAAATCAGAAAAAGCCTCACCTAAATGGGCAGGGTCTTTGGAGGGTTTTTTATCCTCCATCTCTTTGTTTCGCTCTAGAAACGAACCAATGATTTTCTGACTACGCAGGGCGATATTCATAATTTGCTGGGACATATCTGCAATCTCTGGTGTTGAGAGGGTTGGCAGTGAGAAGAAAGCGGCTTCTTGTGTTTTGCTTGTGTCAGCAGCTTTGGCTGCGGGTACCTGAGAAGGAGGGGCGCTCTTTTGTGGGGTTGGGACCGCTTGGGAAACCACAGCTTTGGGGGTGGGCTTTTCGGCCAGCTTGATTTCTTCTTTGGGAAGCTCCATCTTGATTATAGGCTTCTTAGCCAGCTTGATTCCCTCAATTTTCTTTTGAAGAACAGTGATTTCTTCAGGTTCTGGGAATTGAGGCTTGTTTGTTTCTATATTGGCGGCAGGCGGAAGAGGTTTAGGGCCACCTCGTTTTTCTTTGCGGGCTATTTCTTTCTTAATGATGTTGCGCAAAGCGGCCATCTGCGCCTGAGGCTGCAGTTTATTGCCGCTTTTTTTTCTCGTTTTGGATTTTCTGTGTTTGCCTGATATGGTCATGTTGTTGGGTGCCATTGTACTTGTTTGAAAGCTGTAGAGAGAGGTTCTGTCCATAACATGAAAATCAAGTTAAAATCAGTACGAAAGCGCCAATTCTTAATTCTTTTTGTATCATTGTGCCTTCTGGGTGGTTGCGCGGATGTGCAGGTCTTTAATTGGCTGACAGGAGAGCCTGAGTCAGAAATCCTTGAGGCACCTCGTTTTGTTAAGCGATTGGAGAAAAACGAAAAGAAGGATTGGCCCAATTTGGGGGATATTCCGACTGAACGCCCCGTTTTTTCTGCTTTGAAGGAAAGAAAGCAGGAAAACGAAACGCTTGTTTCTGATAAATACAAGGCGCAAGCCGAAAGCGCTCGCCTTCGTCAAATAGATTTACCTCAACCGCCACAAGGTCTAGAGAAGGACAGAGAAGACAAAACACAACAAAATGAAGAGGTAGAAAAACCTTTTTCTGCTCTAATGCCTTAGGGGCCTGCCCCTATATAAAATTTATATTCAAAAAAGGAGATCGACTATGCATAAGGACGCCTATATGGACCGCAATTTAGCTCTTGAGCTGGCGCGTGTTACAGAAGCGGCAGCGCTTTCCTGCGCGACACTTGTCGGGCGCGGTGATGAAAAAGCGGCGGATCAATTGGCTGTAGATGGTATGCGGCGTGCGCTGAATGTTTTGGATATTGATGGTACCGTTGTGATTGGTGAAGGCGAGCGCGACGAAGCGCCTATGCTTTTTATCGGAGAAAAAGTTGGTACAGGTAAGGGGCCGAAAGTCGATATTGCGCTTGATCCTTTGGAAGGTACCACTATTTGTGCACTTGGCGGTGTGAATGCTCTTGCTGTTGTGGCGATAGCGGAAGAGGGCGGGTTTTTGCATGCGCCGGATGTTTACATGGNNNATTGCGGTTGGCGGAGGCTTGCCAGAAAAGCTTGTTGATTTGGATGTACCGATTCAAGAAAATCTAAAAAATCTTGCTAAGGCAAAGGGTGCTGAACTTTCCGAGCTTCAGGTTTGCATTCTTGATCGCCCACGTCATGAAGAGCTGATTGCAAAAGTTCGTGAATGTGGTGCGCGTATTATGCTGATCGGGGATGGTGATGTTTCTGGCATCATTGCAACGTCTGAGCCTGAAAGCGGTATTGATCTTTATGTTGGAACGGGCGGTGCACCTGAAGGTGTTCTTGCGGCTGCTGCCTTGCAATGCATTGGCGGTCAGATGCAGGGAAGGCTTCTTTTCCGCAATGATGATGAACGCGCCCGTGCTACGCGTTCAGGCGTGACGGATTTTGATAAAAAATATGAAATGAATGAGCTTGCTCATGGTGACGTTATGTTCGCGGCTTCAGGTGTTACTAATGGCGCGATGTTGCGCGGTGTGCGTCTTTTTCCGGGTGGAGCAACAACCCACACGGTTGTGATGAGGGCGCGTACCGGTACTGTGCGTACGAT
>DOBW01000008.1 GCA_003504035.1 Rhodospirillaceae bacterium
TTGCCCCTTCGACCTCGGCAAATTGCATATTAATGACTTCAAGCGTATCGCCACGTGTGGCATCGAAATTAATGGACGAACGAACAAGGGCTTTGATCTTTTCCATCTCCCCTTCGGGGCGAGGCTGATAGGTTTGGGTGCCGTCTTCGGCTGTAAGCATTGTGCCATCGACAACAACGGCAACAGAAAGACGTTTAATTTGTCCTGTTTCGCGAACTTGCGAACGCACGGTTTTGTTGATCTCATAATTGATGGTTTCTTCTGTGCGGTTTGTCGAGTTGGCGCTTCCACCAGCACTTCCAAATTGGGGGTTGGGTAGATTGTTGGTGATTGATACGCCCCCGCCGCTACTGTCACTTGCTGTGGAGTCTTCGGTTGTGCTTTGCTGTGATCGGATGACTTGACTTTCAGGATCATAGATTTCCGAGCTTGTTGTAATCCTGTCGAAATCCAAATCTGCCGAGACTTGCGCCCGTGCTTTGCCGAAGCCTAATGTCTTAGAAAGGAGTTCTTCAATTTTGCGCGCTTGCATTTGTTCATAGGCGCTCCGCATTTCGTCTTGGTTGCCGGTGCCTGTTCCTGTGGCTCCATCGGCGTTTGGATGCGCTAGAAGATTGCCCTTATCATCAACAATCGATATTTCCGTTGGTTGTAATTGGGGGACGGCGGCGGCCATTAAATGCTGAATGGACGTAATTTGTTGGCGACTTAAAACAGCGCCGCCACGTGTGCGGAGAAAAACGCTGGCGGTGGCCGCTTGAGAAGTGTGAGAAAAAAGCTCACGTTGTGGCAAAACAAGATGAACACGTGCCGATTGAATAACTCCCATGGTGCTGATTGTGCGGGCGAGTTCGCCTTCTAAGGCACGAAGATGGTTGATGTTTTGAACGAAGCTTGTGGTGCCGAAACCCTCTTTTTGATCAAAAATCTCATAACCGATAGAACCGCCCTTAGGTAGCCCTTCAGCCGCCATCGCCATGCGTACGCGCCCCACCTGATCGCTTGGAATCCGGATCATGCCCCCTGTAGGAGAGACATCATAAGGAATGTTCATGGCATCCAGTTTTTGGACAATCGAGCCAGCATCTTGCTGATCAAGCTCAGTATAAAGAAGCGCCATAGGTGAGGATGAAATGCGTGTTGTTAGAAAACCAAAGAATCCCAAGAGACTGAAAACAACCAGAGCAATTGCCCCCAGTCGCATTGGTCCTAAATTGCGCAATGTTTGGATAAAAGAGTTCACGGACGAGAGGCCTCAAACAGTGGAAAAATTAAGAAAAAACCGCGCATAAGCTGACGAATCACACATACATACCGATAAGGACAGTGCCTAAGGCCTTTTCTTAAGGTTAACAAGGGATAAACCTCGAATCATGAACAATATCTTAAGAAAGTAGGCAATTATTGCCTATTTGCACCAGTTCGTTTTTGGTGCGGAATGAGGAATGGGATGAAGAGTTAAGGCTTAACAGGATTCACGTTGTTCAGTGATGAAAGTTTTTTTAACCTTGATGAGCTATGGTATACTTCTTTGACCTTATTTTTTTATACTTTTTTAAAAAAGTCCCTTTTTGAGGAAATAATTATGGCTAGTTTAGACAAAAAAATTCAAAGAAATCTGAAAAAAATAGAAAAGCGACAGAAAAAAATTAAAAAACATGACGAAGAGCTTGCTTTGCTTTCTTCCGAAGATTCGGATTGGGCTGTGCGCGACGAGGGAAGCGAGCTAACCTTAAGGCAATATGAAAGAGGTCTTAGAAAAAGAGAAGCGAAGCGGAGCGATGCTCAGATAAGATTTAAAAGAGCCCAAAAGAAATTGCTAAAAAGCCTTAAAAGAAAAGCTAAACTTGAATGGCGTGAGGCGCGTGTTTTTAACAAGATGATTAACCAGAAATTGGATTATCTTGATGGGCTTTTTGAAAGCAAATTAAAATCAGATCAAGTACATGATTATCAAAATCCAGACAATATCACGCGTGCGGTTTTTTATCTTATGAATGCTGATGATGATGTGTTTAGAGATGTAAACGTTAATCCTAACATCTTGATGAAACGCTTGATGTCTTTGCAAGATCAAAATATTACAGATGTTAGTTTTGAGTTTGAGTTGGATGAGGATCATCAACCTGATCTGAAAAAACTTGTGGCTTCCGTTGAAAAACATGAAAAAGATTTGTCGGATGCTTACACAGCGCTTCTTTTGATTGATCCCGTTGCCGTGTCACATCAAGCGATGTCCGAGGTTTATACAGATCTGTCTGAAGTCTATAAGCAACGTTCTGCTTTGGTGCGAAATGTTGCTTATCGTTATGAACCTTTTATCGACAGATACAGAAAAGCCTTTATCATGGGGAATGTTTTTGCCGATAACCGAGAAATGGAACCCGATTTTTCTATGTCAGATGATCATTATGTCGCAGCTGCTAAAGCTTTTGATTATGCTCGAGAGGTTCGTTTCCAGAAAGAAGTTTCTTTAAAGGTACCACCCGAGGTAAAAAAACCAAAAAAAGTAACGCAGAGAAAAGTGGGGAATATCAACGAAGCTTTGAGTTTTTACGAAAGCCTCCTCGAAGATCGAAGTGAGCCTCAACAGGGTAGAAAAACATCTGAGATTCAAAAGGATTTTAAGAGCCTTGAATTGCTTTATGATAACGGTGTCAGATTTGTTCCTTTTGAGAAAAATAAAAATAATTATGTGAACATGGACAAGCTTGAATCTTTTATTAGAAAAGAAAGCAAAATTGTTCGTGAAATTACCAAGAAAAAGGCACAGAAAGAAGCGCAAGAAAAAGCATGTGAATCTACACGAAAAAGAGAGCAGCGGGACAGATTGTTTGTAGGAGAAGGACAAATCGCTGTCTGTTTTGAAAAACCTTCAAGAAGAATAGCTTTTCTTGCAGATGATGAGATGGATAAAATTGATGCAAAGAACCGCTTTTTACGGACTTCTCCGACGCGTTACAAAGAGAGCCTTTGGGCGGCGTGCAGAAAGATTGTTGCGCAAACAAAAAAGCAAAAAGCACCTTCAAGGAAGAACGGCTTGCCTGTTTTGCGCAGCCGTATGCCTAAAGAATTAAAGCCCACGCTATAATTCTAGCCACCAGCAGAACTTGGTGATAAGTCTAAAAGCTCTCTAGTAGGGAGGGTTTTTCGTGTCGTCTTTTCTTGGCCTTGATATTGGTGGAACAAAGATTGCGGCTGGTGCTTTTACGCATGATGGCGAGAAGCTTGCGCAGCATGTTTTGCCTACGCCTTCTACATATGAAGATTTTTTAGCCGTGTGCGCGAAAGCTGTTGCCGAAGTTAGCGGTGAGGCGGATTCCACTGCGCCTGTAGGTGTAGGGTTGCCGTGTGCCATAGATCAAGAAAAAGGGTCTGTGATTTCAGTCAATCTTCCTTTTTTGGCTGACCATTTTTTTCGAGACGATCTTGAAAAACAGTTGGGGCGCAAAGTGCGTCTGGCCAATGATGCTCATTGCATGGCCTTGGCGGAAGCGCTTCATGGCGCAGGAAAAGGAAGTCCTTCTGTTTTTGGCATGACAATAGGAACGGGTGTTGGTGGCGGTTTTGTTTATCAAGGAAAAATTGTTGAAGGTCCCAATGGTCTTGCCGCAGAAGTAGGACATATTCCGCTTCCTTATCATGAGAAAAAGGACGGACCTGTCGTGCGATGTGGTTGTGGTGCGGTGGGATGTATTGAAACTTTTGCTTCTATGCGGGGACTGGAACGTCTTTATAAGTTTGTGACGGGTAAAGAAGCCAATGGGCCAGAGATTGTTACGCAAGTCCGCAATCGAGACGAAGGGGCCATAGAGGTTTTGGATCGTTATTATGATGTTGTGGCCAAGGCGATGAGTGTTGTGATTTATGCCTATGATCCTGAAGTGATCGTTGTGAGTGGCGGCGGGAATGATCTACCGCTTTTTTATGAAGAAATTTCTCAAAGATGGGGACAGTATTGTGTCGTAAAGGAACTCAAGACACGCCTTGTCAAGGCAACACATGGACCTATGGCTGGTCTGCTTGGTGCGGCACTCCTTTGGCGGGATTAGAGCGATCAGATATTAGATTTTCCTTTTCGTCGTCATACCGGACAGCCTCGAGAGCTTCGCTATCGAGGCGTGATCCGGTATCCATCTCACTTCCTTTGCAGCAAAGTGCTTAGATCGAAATTTCAGGTGATGGATGCCGGATCAAGTCCGGCATGACGATGAAATGCGAATAGGTTCCTAAACAACCTCTTTCCCGTTTTTCCAAACCTTTTGCACGTTGAAGCTGTGATCCAGCGCAACAATGTCGGCTTTGAAATTGGGGAGAAGTTTACCCAATTGATCGTCCAATCCTAAAAATTGAGCCGGAAGATTTGATGCCATTTGCAAAGCACGCTGCGGATCAAGACCGATATCACGTATGGCTATGGGGACAATCTCACCAAGCGTGAGGATGGCACCTGCGATTGTACCATTCTCATCTACACAAATATCTTCTTGTGGCGTGATGGTTCTTTCTCCCAAATTGAAAGGCGCAGGCACATCCGTTCCGGCAGGAGCCATAGCGTCACTCACGAAAAAGAGGTTTTCTTTGACTTTGACGGCGAGGCGAATAAGTTCGGGCGCAACGTGGTGATTATCGGCAATGATACTCGCCCAGCTTTGTTCCTCATCAAGAGCTGTTCCTGCCGGACCTATAGCACGTGAGGCTATGGGGCCCATGCCGTTAAAGAGATGTGTAAAGCCACGTGCTTCCGCTTTGAGACTTTGCCTTATTTGCTCCGGCGTTGCGGCAGTGTGACCCAGAAAGACAATCACGCCTTGTTCAGTAATTTGTCTTATTTGTTCTGGCGGAACGGTTTCCGGCGCGAGAGTGAGAAGGATTATTTCCTTTGTTTCAGGCCGATAAAGATCGAGATCATCTGTGTTAAGCTCACGAATATATTTTTCATCATGAACCCCTTTGTTGAGCTTTGAGATATGGGGGCCTTCAATATGAATTCCCAGAATGCTGGAATCCTGTTTTTTTGCGCTTCGGATGGCCGTGATAGCTGAACGCGTTACCTCCGGTGCATCGGTAATGACGGTAGGCAGAAGGCTTGTCGTTCCTTTTTTGCGGTGGGCAGCAGCTATTTTTAAAGCGGTTTTTTCTGTCGGCTGAGCATTAAAAAGAACATTATCGCCTCCATTAACCTGACAATCAATATAGGCAGGGGCTATAATCGAGTGGGGAAGGGGGTGCAGCCTAAAATTTGGGGGGATTTTGCTGTTTGACACAATATCGAGAATTTTATCCTCTTTAACCAAAAGGGCTTGGCCTTCAACGAAGGTTTCCCCTGTAAAAAGAATCGAATCGGTGAGAGCGAAAGAGTCGGTCATTTCTTGCACCTT
>DOBW01000201.1 GCA_003504035.1 Rhodospirillaceae bacterium
AAGCACTTCCCGTAGCCTAAACGACCTGATCTGTAGAAATCTCGTGATCTTTTCCTGCGCAATGGAAGACAACGCCGGAAATTTTTTCTTCCGTTGTTTTTATTTCTACGACTTGAGCATCTTCGATTAACATGATTGATGGCGTAGCACGCGCCCTTTCAATAAGGGTCTTCATAATCACGGCACCCGTAGAATCTCCCAAAGCATGCACAACGCGGCGATGTGTGTGCGCACCTTCAAGCCCAAGAGCTAGCTCTCCCTTTTCCGTACGGTCAAAAGGCACTCCCCATGCAAGAAGTTGGTCAATAGCCTGTGGACCATCACCGACAATGCTTTGCACAACCGCTTCATCACAAAGACCTGCTCCAGCGGCAAGCGTATCGCAAACATGCGTTTGGATTGAATCATCATCCCCCACTGCTGCAGCAAGGCCACCTTGCGCGAGAACGCTACTTGTATGATTACCTCTTGTTTTACGCCCCAAAACCACCACAGGGCGCGGCGCCATAGACAAAGCACAAACTAAACCCGCTAACCCTGCACCAATGATAACGGGGCGCGCCATTTAGCTAGCCTCAATCATGCGCTCTACCGCCCTGCGGGCAGACGCCATAATCTCGTGGGGAATCTCGACCTGATGAACACCTGTTTCCAAAACTTCTCGAATCTTCTTAAGCGTAATTTTTTTCATATGAGGGCACGCCAACGCAGGCCCAAAAAAAGCTGTCCCTCTTTGATCAACAGAAAGATTGTCGCTCATCGAGGCTTCTGTCAAAAGCATGACTTTCCCAGGTTTTTTCTTAGCAACCCACTCGCTCATCCCAACAGTTGAGCCAGAAAAATCAGCCTGAGCCACAACTTCTGGCGAACATTCA
Organism: Rhodospirillaceae bacterium; assembly: GCA_003504035.1. Taxonomy (GTDB): domain Bacteria; phylum Pseudomonadota; class Alphaproteobacteria; order UBA9219; family UBA9219; genus UBA9219. The sequence goes on from DOBW01000201.1 coordinate 876, forward strand.
GGATGCGCGATAACGGATAGGTTTGGATTTTCCTGCCTCATTTGCTGCACGTCATCTGCTGCAAATTTTTCATGGACTTCACAACGACCACGCCACGGAATAATTTTAACATCTGTATTGGTAGCAACGTTAAGCGCCAAAAACTCATCCGGAACCATGATCACTTCAGGAACCCCGAGCGATTCCACAATCTTTTTTGCATTACCTGACGTGCAACAAATATCACATTCAGCTTTCACCGCCGCCGATGTATTGACATACGTAACAACGGGCACATCGGGATACTTCTTGCGCAAAGCACGCACCTCTTCCGGCGTAATGGATTCCGCCAAAGAGCAACCTGCGGTAGGATCAGGAATAAGAACAACACTATCAGGATTAAGCAGCTTGACGGTCTCGGCCATAAACTGCACGCCCGCCATAACAATAACCTCGGACTCCATTTTGGCCGCTTCCCGCGCCAACGCCAAAGAATCGCCAACAATGTCGGCAACACCGTGAAAAATCTCGGGCGTCATATAATTGTGCGCAAGAATAACAGCATTCTTTTCTTTTTTTAGCTTTTGAATAGCTTCAATATCCTCAACAAATTCTTGCCATACCTTTTGCGGAATAACTTTTTCAAGGCGCTTATAAAGGCCTGTGTGTTTATCCAAAGAGTCTTGTAAAGAAATGGGCATTGACTTATGCTCCTTTTGAGCATTATTATAAGAAAAAAAACCGCCCTACGGCGCGCCTTGGATTATAGTCTTTTTGAGCATAAGTGCAAGGCAGCTGAAAAACACAGAAAAACCAAGCAAAAGAAACTGCTATTATGGGAACGAAACAAAATATCGCCATTGAACTGAGCGCCGTCATCGTTGGTGTAAGCGATGGGCAACCCCAAATTTGGGTTGGTGACGGCCCTTCCCTGCCTTCGGGCCCTTTAGAAACAGGTCACCGAACGCTTGAGCAAGGCTTGCGCAACTGGGTTTGGGCACAAAGCAAACTGAATCTAGGTTATGTCGAGCAGCTTTACACCTTTGCCGATAAAAATCGCACCGCTGCAGGAAAACGAATTGTCTCCATCGGCTATCTGGCGCTGCGCAGCCCCCAAAAAGATGCCTCCAACATGGCAAACTGGTATGATTTTTTCCCGTGGGAAGATCACAGAAAAGGCCCTCCAAAAGTGCTTTTGAACAGTATCAACAAGAATCTGATGCTGTGGAAAAAGAAAGCTAAAACGCCAGCGACAAAAAAAGAAAGGCAAAAACGCATTGCCATAAACTTCCCCAAAGATTCACGCGCATGGAATGAAGAACTTGTGTTGCAACGTTACGAACTTTTATGGGAAACCGGACTTATCGAAGAGGCCACCGGCAAAAAAAATAAAAAGAATCTTATCGCCGGAAAAATTATGAAACATGACCACAGGCGCATTTTGGCAACAGGCATAGCACGCCTACGTGCCAAGATTAAATACCGCCCTGTTGTTTTTGAACTTCTCCCCTCCCGTTTTACGCTCTTGCAACTTCAAGAAACGGTTGAAGCCTTGGCTGGGGTAAAACTGCATAAACAAAACTTCCGCAGGCTCATTCAAACGCAAGGCCTTGTCGAAGAAACCGGCAGCCTAAGCCAAGAGAAAAAAGGCCGCCCAGCCAAACTTTTTGCCTTCCGCCACACAGTCCGACGCGAACGCGCAGCAGGCGGCGCTAAATTGTCAAGATCGAGTTAGGCCCTAGAGTTTGTTTTGGGCGTTTTAGAATGACAAAAACGGAAAGAAAGAAAAAAGAAAATGGGATCCCTGCCTTCGCAGGGAT
>DOBW01000136.1:0-3526 GCA_003504035.1 Rhodospirillaceae bacterium
GGCCAATGTTTGCTCGCATTTGTCAGTGCAGTTTTGGGAATCGTTGGGGGCTAGTCTTGTGGTTTTGGCGCGGGAAGTTTCTTTTGCTGAGCTTAAGGAAATCCGCGAAAAGTGTCCCGCCATTAAGCTTGAAGCTTTTATTCATGGCGCGATGTGCATGACTTATTCGGGGCGCTGTTTGTTGTCTAACTTTTTGGCAGAGCGCGGGGCTAACCAAGGCAACTGCGCTAATTCATGTCGCTGGCACTACAAGGTGCGCATGAAGCTGAAAGATGGAACGCTCAAAGAAATTGATCTCAACGAGGAAACGCGAGAACTCTTTGAGTTTTTTATTGAAGAGGAAGAACGCCCCGGTGAGCTTCTTCCTTTAGAAGAAGATGAGCGCGGATCTTATATTCTGAACTCAAAAGATTTGTGCATCATGCCGAGGCTGAATAATTATTTAGCTGCCGGTGTTGATTCTCTTAAGATTGAGGGGCGCAATCGAAGTGCCTATTATGTTGCCACGACAGCGCAGGCTTATCGCAAGGCGATTGATGCTTGGTACAAAGATCCTGAAAATTGGAATCCTGATCCGTACATGCGTGAGCTAGAAACTATCTCCAACCGCGGTTATACGCTGGCGTTTCATGATGGGTCGCTTACTCACCATGCACACAATTACGAGGACACTCACACCTTAGCTGCGTGGGAGTTTGCGGGCATTATCAGAGAAACGAGCGAGGATGCGTTTTTTTTAGATGTTAAAAATCGCATTCAACATGGCGATGTTCTGGAGTTTATATCACATGTGGATCGCCCGCCGATGAGGCTTCGCATTTATGAGTTTGATGATGTTCATAACAACAAAAAAAATACGAAAGAAATTCACGCGGGACAAAAGCCTCTTTTGAAGATTCCTTTTGCTTGGTTTCATGAAGAGGATCAAAGCCGTTTAAAACAAGATTTTCCGGCCTTTACTGTCGTGCGTAAAAAACATGTCCTGAGTGATGAGCAAGAGGTGCGCTTAAAAATGGATAGCGCTTCCCAGAAAGTGGAGTTGGCTCAAGAAAAAGAAGAAAAATATATCAGGGAAAGGGATGCTTTTAAAACGGTACATAACGCCGCGCCACTGGCCAAAGAGCCGCGCTCACCGCAGTTGGGTGCCGAGGGCTGTTGCGGACGGGGGTGCAATGGTTGCCTGCATTTCTGGCATGATGAGCGCTATGAAAAGGCGCGCAAGCTTCTCTCCCAAAAGAAACAGGGCGAACTTCTTACGGGCGAGGAGGCGAAAAAAAGCAGAGAATAATCTGTGTCTTACTCTGTTTTTTACAGAGAGCACTTTTTGTATGTTGGATCATTTTGTGGGCTGCCGTTTGGTTGCTTGGGTTGTTGCGCCGATGCAAGAGAAAACGCGCCGGTTTTTGCCCATTTTAGAACTTCTTTATTCATGTCTTCTGGTCTGCCTACAATGCCGGTTGGTTCATGTTTTTCAAGTGCTTTGCGTGTTTGAAAACCAAAGGTTACAGCAAGCGTTTCGATGTTCCATGTTGCGTTTGTGAAAGATTTCAAGGCTTCACGTGCGTTTTGGGCAACTTCCATATCGGGTGCGCCATCACCAACGACAAGAACGCGTATTTCTTTTTCAGATTTATTGATAAGGTTCAAAATTTTATCAATAGTTTCTTTATGCGTTTTGCTGTCTTTATTTCCTACGCTTTGATTTAAGGTTTCTAATAGTTCTGGTGCTTTTTCTTGGCTCCATGCTGCTGCGATGCAGTGAAGGAGCGCATAGCCATGAGGCTTACCTGTATCAACGGGACTTCCCGTATGGACGATGGGCACAAATGGAAGAATGTTGCCGGAGTCAACTTCGCCTTCCAATGAGGCTACGGTGGAGGTGTTTGAAAGTATGCCTACTGGGAAGTCTTCTTTGTAAAGGTCTTCGACAAGTTTTTGGGTTCCCTCAAACCAAGGGGCGGGAGGCATGTTGGTAGAGATGTGTCTCATTTCCTCTTGTGTTAAACTTGTTTTGCCAGATGTAGCCAAGCGGGTTTTTTCTTTTTCATCTGCGCGGTAATACCCGTAAAGGTCGCCCCATACTTTGTTGTACGTTTCAGTAAAAAGATTGCCCTTTTGTTCGAAACCTTTGTGCCAATATTCTTTTCCAATTTCTCCTACAGGCCGACCTGCACGTTCTTGCATGGCGGGTTTGTCATATTCTCTAATCTCGCCTTTGATTTTCAAAAGGCGCCACGTTATTTCTGCTACGGTCTGGAAGGCAAAGACCTTCTCATTAAGGCCATCGCGCAATGTTCCATCAAAATCAAAAATGATAAGTGGTTTGTTCATGGTAAAATTATCCTTTTAAAAAATATAGCCTGATTTTATAAAAAATGTAGCGTTAAGACAATGCCTTTTGAGTATAAAAGTGATCATTAACCATAAAAGCATTCTATGCCAAGCGCTTCTTGAGGGGGGCGAGGACAAGAAACCATCCAGTGATGCCTCCGGCAAGGGCTAGAGGCCAGCCAGCAAAGAGAAGTTGCTCGATCAAGCTTGTTGGTGTGGCGGTGATGAAGACGTGCGTTGCGGCATAGAAAAGAAAGAGGAGGACGAAAAGTCCTGTGCTTTTAAAAATAATTTTTTGGGCAAAAAGTTTTTCGGTTTCGCCTCGATGCTGTAGGCAGAGAAGGAAAGACGTAAACAAAATCCCTGCAAGGGCAGGTAAGGCAAAAAGACCTTTTTCGTATCCAAAAACAGATATTCCTCCTGCAAAAACGAGCGGATAGAGAAATAAGATAATCAAATTAATTTTAAAAATAATATCGGGCCGGTTTTGGGCCAAAAATATTTTAAAGGGAATAATTGTCAGCACGTTTAGACAGCACGCTAGAAAAAGAGGTTTCCACAAAGGTAGGGTCATAATGGCCGTTGCGGCATCTTTAAAAATAATGCTTCCGATAGCGGGGCCATAGAAAAAAGCCCAGAGGCAAACAGGAAAAACGAGCGTTAAAATCAGATTGAGGGTACGCGTAACGGCCTCGGCAGCGGCTTGCTTATCGTTATTGTGCAGCGCATGGGTGATGGTGGGGTAAAAAACATTTCCAGGGGCGTAAGCCAGCGCGTTGATGCCAAAAGCATAACTGGCGACAAGAGAATAAAGGCCAAATTGTTCGAGTGAAACAAGATGGCCAATAATAATTCTGTCCGCTTGCGACAGCAAAAGCGCAATGATGGTGGCACCTGATACAGGAGCCATAAAGGAAACCGTTTTTTTAAGCCGTTTCCAGCTTGGGCGAGTTTGAAAGTACCATAATTTTTTGGCGTGGCAGGTGGCAAGAAAAGTTAAGGCTTCCAAACCGTTTGAGATAGCAAGGACAACAAAAACGCTTTCTAAACTCCCTTCAAAAACAAAGAGCACCAGCATAATGCACGTGGCGCGGAAGGCGGCAAAAAAACCAATGACGGTATTGGCGCTTTTATGATGCTGGGCACCAAACAAAACATGTTGATAAAGCGTTTGAAAAAAACGCAAAGCCAAGGC
>DOBW01000136.1:3592-6282 GCA_003504035.1 Rhodospirillaceae bacterium
TGAGAAACAATCCAAGGCATAAACGTGCTGACGCTTAAGAAAATAATGAGCGCGAACCCAAGCAAAACGAGTTCATAGGTGCGAAAAAGACGCAAGGAATCGGCTTGAGGTTGTTCTTTAGGGGCGTCGATGGCAATGGCGCGGTTGATGCTTGTGGACATGCCGCCATCAAGGATCCCCATCAGGCTTTGCAACACCATATAAATACCAAAAACGCCCATTGCCGCCGCGCCAAGCTGCGTGGCAACAAGCGTGGTAACGACAAAGCCAACGATTGCAGAGAGGCCGCGTCCACCAAGATGGGCCAAAGTGTTTGATAGCATGGAGTGTTTACACCTTGATTTCTTCAAGAAGGGCAAAGTCTAACCCTAAAGCCTACATATGGCCAAGACTTCCTTTTATTGGGGGGCTGGCTGAGGCGTGCAGGCACTACGCATGATCTTTCCCACCTCTTTTGGATTGGTTGTAAGTTCAGGCGCTTGTCCATAGGGGCCGCATTTTGAGAAGGCAACGAGAAAAGGAACATCGCTTGGTAAGAAAACAATATTTTTTGGCAGTTTAGGGAAATAATTCTTTTTGAGATATTTCATAACTCTTCCAACGAAAAACGTGCCATGTGGCTTCATATCATCGCCTTCTGCGCCGAAGCAGCGAGCCTTACTTTTTGATGAAACGGCAACGGCTACGCCAATGTCATAGCGTAATTTTCTGAGGTCTTTATTAGAATCAAACTCAATCCAAAGAACTCTGTCCTTTGTTCCTTTTGGCAGATGACTTTTCTCTTGTTTTGTTGCTTGGGCCAGACGATCAAAGGGAGGGCCGTTGAAGCTGAGGATGCCTGCTGCGCTAAGCGTTATTTTTTTGCCAACGAATTCTGCCATGGCCTTGGCAAATTCATTTTCAATGGTAGCGGTATTTTTCAAGGCATCTTCGTAAACACCGTGACTTATCGTTACATGTGGGTTGGAGCCAATCGAGCCATTTTTGTTTGGGTTTTTATGCAGGGTATAACAAGATCTGGGTTTTCTAAAAAACCAGAAAAACCCTTTTTTTGTAGAAGCTTCTGAAAGCGCAATAACTTGTTCAGCGTATTTTTGGCCTGCTTCTTTAGAGAGATCAGGAACAAGGCAGAGATTGAATACAACGTTTTTTGTTTCGCTATCGCCGTGATCTGGGTTTTCATGACGGTCAAAAAACTTACGGGTAAAAAATTTAGCAAGTGAGCTACGCATTTTGCTCTTCCTTTTCAATTTTTCTATTAAAAACGTGTAGTCAAAATATCCTTTTTTAGGTGCAAAGCAAAGGCCGTCAATAGTTTCACTTTCTGCCTAGCCGCGCATGATTTTTTTTGAGTTTTTACAATCTGTTAGCCGTCTATCTTGCCTTGACAGATTAACCTATATGTGACTAAATGTGCCCCTATAAATGACAAACAAAGGATGTTTTGATGGCAAAATTAATGCCGACAGACTGGCTGATTGCTCACCGTTGCGTGGATTTGAGCGCCGATTTTGGTACAGAAAAAGTGGGCGATATTATTGATCGTGCCGTCTCTCTTGAAAATACGCTCGATTCCATGAAAGCACGCTTTCATGATGGTTTTGGCATCGAAACAGATTTGCGGGGTGATTGCCGCACAGACGAGGCCGGCATTTTAATCTCTCATGATCTGCCGGTTAAGGGAAAAGATTGCCCAACGCTGGCGGAAGTATTCAAACTTTATCAAGCTGCTGCCACGGGCGGCTGTTTGGCGTTGAACATTAAAGATGCTGGTTTGCAAGGGAGGCTCAAACCGCTTCTCGATTCTTTTGTGATCAAAAATTATTTTACCTTTGATGGGGCGGCCCCAGACGTTTTGGTGGATGGGAAATCAGGCATCACGGCTTTTGGACGTGAAAGTGAAATTGAACCTTTTAATGCCGCACATCCCACGCAGGTGCTTTCAAATTATCAGACAGTTAAGGGTGTGTGGTTAGATAATTTTGAATCTGTGCCATGGATTACCAAAGAGATCATCGAGCGCCAGTTTAAAAACGGCAAAGATGTTGCCATTGTTTCGCCTGAGCTGCACCCTTGGGCCAGAGGCGATGCAGGTGAAACAATGCTGCGCGTTTGGACGCAGTATCGCAATGCTTTGACGGATTTGCGCAGTACCTATCCGGACCGCCGCATGATGCTGTGCACAAAACTGTCAACATTTGCTGTGAAATTCTTTAATGAAGGAGCTTTAGCGTGATTAATATTGTTATTCCGATGGCGGGGCTTGGCTCGCGCTTTTCTAAGGCTGATTATAAATTGCCCAAGCCTTTCATTGATGTTTTGGGCAAGCCCATGATTGCGCGGGTGATGGAAAATCTGAGTGTTTCTGATGCGCATTACACGCTGATTGCGCGTAAGGAACACATTGCGGAGTTTCCTGAATGCTTTGAAGATTTGGAAAAAAACTATCCTGTCACGATCATTGGGATTGACAAAGTCACGGCGGGGCCTGCCTGCACCGTGTTGCATGCCCATCGTGCGATTAATAACGACACGCCTATTCTTATTGCCAATTCAGATCAGCTTGTGGATATGGATTTTAGTGATATGATTAAGGATTCCCGTACGCGGAAATTAAAGGGGTCAATCCTGACTTTTCCGGCAACTGATCCTAAATGGAGCTTCGCCAAAGTGGATGCAGATGGCTATCT
>DOBW01000167.1 GCA_003504035.1 Rhodospirillaceae bacterium
CCAGTTTTTGATGGTTGATGAGATAAATCGCGCCTCTCCGCGTACACAATCAGCTCTCTTGCAAGCAATGGAAGAGCAACATGTGACTGTGACGGGGCGGGAGCATGCCCTACCAACGCCTTTTCATGTTTTAGCAACCCAAAACCCACTCGAGCTGGAGGGAACTTATCCTCTTCCAGAGGCACAACTGGATCGTTTCCTTCTTCAGATCGAGATTGATTATCCCGATTTAGCGGCTGAGAAAAAAATTGTAGAATCTACACTTAGCGAAGAAGAAAGCATCCCTAAATCGGTTATGTATGCGAATGATTTGCGTGATCTCCAAAAAACAGTCCGGCGTATGCCTTTGAACCAGAATGCGATTGATTCTGTTCTTTCTTTGGTGCGTTCGGGGCGTCCTGAATCTTCTGAAATTGAAGAGGTGTGCCATTACGTTCACTGGGGCCCTGGACCGCGTGCATCGCGCGCGTTAGCGCTAGCTTTGCGGGCGCGAGCGCTCTTGCAGGGTCATTCCGAACCAACGCTGGAAGACCTCAACGCTCTTGTGCAGCCTGTTCTGCGTCACCGTATGGCGCTTAATTATGCGGCGCGTGCCGATGGTATCGGTGTTGATGAAATCCTCAAAATCCTTACCAAAAACATCAAACCTTTTTAACGCATGGAAACCGCACCACTTTCTCCTGAAGCCGAGGCCGAAAAATGGGCCATGGGCGTGCCGCGACCGTCTTACCGGATGGCACGAACAGAGAAGGTTTGGTTTTATCGCGCCTATCAGGGCGGTGAACCTTATGCGCTTATTGATTGGCGGCAATCTGGACGCAGTGATGCACTTTGGGTGCGTGAGCATGAACCTATTACGAAGCGTCCTCTTTTTCTGTGGACTTGCACAGACGAAGAAAACAAAGAAAATCTTACGCTTTTATTGGCGCTGGCGCGGCTTTTGATCGTGGATGAAAGGCAAGTGAGTTGGCTTTGCAGGCATCCTGTGCCGACTAATCTTATTTCCCGCGTGGAGGAGCAGTGCGCTCAAAGTGAAGCCGAAGATGAAAATGCTTTTCTTCTTGAGGCCCGTCTGCCCAAAAGAGAATCCTGTCTTGTTCTCGCAGCGCCTTTTGCAGAAAACGAAGCTGTTTGGGCGGCGCGCCTTCAGCTCTTTGCCGCGCAAGGCGCACGAGGCGTTCTTATTGATACAAGCCAACCTCATCTGCCAACCGATAGTTTATTTTTGACTAGTGCGCGCAATTTGGAGTGGCCCGTTCTTGCTCTTAAAGAAGGGCAAAGAACCGAAGAGCTTTTGCCTCCCCTGCACGCTCAAATCCTGCGTTTAACGTTGTGATGGAAGACATCAACTCTAGGTTGCAACCGGAAACAGCGTTGTATACAGTGCGTTGCAGTTGTTTTTGAGTAGCTCTACCCTTTTTTAGTCTTCTGTTATATATTTGCGCGTACAGATTCCTTGAATCGTTTGATTTTGCTCTGACGGAAGTATAATGACTGAAGTTTTTCGCCTCCATCATCATCCTTTAGACCCTCCTTCACGGCGCGTTCGCCTTTGTTTGGCTGAAAAAGAAATTTCTTTTGAAACCATTTTGGAAAAACCGTGGGCTCCGCGTGAGGAATACCGCGCCTTTTCACCTGCCGGAGATGTCCCAACGCTTGTTATCGAAACAGAGCCGGAACATATAGTTATCTCTGACGCTTCTTCGATTTGTGAGTTTCTTGAGGAAACAGAAGACGGCCCAAGTCTTCTCGGTGAAGATCCTGTTTTTCGTGCCGAAGTGCGCCGCTTGGTCAATTGGTTTGAGATTAAAATGTACGCGGAAGCATCAGCGCCTATCATTGAAGAAAAAGCAATCAAACGCTTTCATGGAGGCGGCGAACCGGACTCGCTTGTTCTCAGAGCGGGTCTTCACAATATCCATGGTCACCTTGACTATATTTCGTGGCTTACCGAGCGCCGCAATTGGCTGGCTGGAGATCAAATTACGCTCGCCGATCTTGCTGCTGCCGCTCAAATTTCCTGCATTGATTATCTTGGCGATGTGCCTTGGGAACGTCATGCAGGCGCCAAGGAATGGTATGCACGTATTAAGTCACGACCTACATTTCGTCCTCTTTTGGGAGATCATCTGTCCGGTATATTACCGGCTAAGCACTACGCTGATCTCGATTTTTAAAAGGAAAATTGTCTTATGCTGCAAGATGTTGTTCTCAAGCCTCTAGGTGATGGTAAAATTGAACGAGCCGCGATTATTCTTCATGGCCTCGGTGATAATGCTGCCGGCATTATGGGGCTTGGCGAAGTCTTTCGTAAAATCTTGCCAGACACTCTTTTTCTTGCGCCAGATGCGCCTTTTGCCTGTCCTCATGTTCAGGGTGGCTTTCAGTGGTTTGGTTCCGAAGACTGGACTCCAAAAGTTATTCTCGAAGGCATTGAAAACGCCGCACCTCATCTGAATGCATATATCGATTATGTGCTAGAAACGTATAAACTAGCGCCAGAAAAATTGGCGCTTATTGGTTTTTCTCAAGGCACCATGATGAGCCTTTATGTAGCGCCTCGCCGCACGCCTTCTTTGGCAGGTATTTT